>JABIQT010000879.1 GCA_018667995.1 Candidatus Latescibacterota bacterium | reverse complement strand
TTCGATAGCTTCACGAATATCATCTGATACCTCAACATTCACGGCGCGCGCAGCCATCACATCCGCACACCCCATCAACTCGCTCACCTCTTCGTGCATGTACGTGCCGCCCGCCTCGATCAACAGGTCACCGGCGATTCCGGTTAGCGGGTTGGAGGCCAGCCCTGAGGTAGCATCCGAGCCTCCACACTCCGAACCCACCACCAGATCGTCAGGCGTCATATCGACACGCTCAACCATCGATGCCTGTTGGATCAAGTGTACCAGGGCACGCGAGCCCTTCTCTATCGTGAGAATGTCACCGCCAGTCTCCTGGATGACCACCGTCTCAACGGGACGGCCTGTCGCAGCAATCTTTTCGGCGACCTTGTGGGCATTCGTGCCTTCGCATCCAAGGCCGAGAACCAAGGCCCCCGCCGAACTCGAGTGATTGCCAAGGGCGATGATCTTGTTCACGGGGCCATCCTCGAAAGCACACCCACCCGGGTAGCCAAACAACTGCGTGTGTTCCGGATACAACATCTTCAGCTTCTGTGCCACAAAGCGGGCGCAATCCACCGTATAAATGATAGATACTTTATTACGAATCCCCTTCTGTCCATCCGGTCGAGCGAATCCCAGCATTCTCATTTCGAGTCCTCCTTAAGCGTTGACACCATATTTCTGATGGCGATGACCGAAACGTTCGCTTCGGCAGTTGTGCACATGCACCCATGAACCGACCTTTACTTCTTCCAGAGCCTGACCAATGGGCAAACCATATTTGAGCACATCCTCACCCGTACCGATATCCCTCAGCGCATATTTGTGCCCGAAGGGTATGTCATTCTGTAGCGTCACCTCAACACAACGCTCGCCAGCCCTGACGCTCACCTGATCGCCTTTGGCCAAGTCTATTAGCGCTGTTGCCACATCGTCCTGCTCATTGAGCAAGATTGCTCGTCGTTCCATCGTTCACTCCTCCTGGTTATGAGATCCGCCCAGAAATCGGCGCGGATCTCATCTTCGATCACCCTGAAATTATCAGCCCACGATCTTTTCGGCCGCAGCAACGCAGGCCTTGATGTATCCGTAGGTAAAGGCGTGTGACTGCAATCCAGCCGCCGGGTCCTGATGGCTGGGCACATGGTCAGGCATGAGCATATAGGGATAGTCGACCTCAGCCAAGGTGAGCGCGGCCTGGAGCATGTCGACATCGCCGTTGTCAACATAGACCTCCTGGAACGCGTTACGTGCGCCCTTGATGTTTCGGAAATGGATATTGAAGATCTTTTTCCGAGTGCCGAAGTACCGAATCACGTCGTGGATCTCTTCGTCGGGGTTGTCCAGATTCTCCGCCATCGTTCCCAGGCACAGATTCAGACCATGATAAGGACTCTCATTGATGGACACGAGCTTCTGGAGGCCTTCGAACGATCCCAGCACACGAGCAATGCCCTGATACCCCTCCGCAGGAACACCCGGATCGTGCGGGTGGCAAGCCGCCCGGACCTTGTACTCATCGCAGACGGGGATCACGCGGTCCAGCAAATAAGTAATGCGTTCCCAGGCCATTTCTTCAGTCACAACTCCGGCCCGGGTGTGGGGGTTATCCGGCTCGGCTTCGTTTAGCTTCCATGTGCTGTAGCTGCTACCACCGCGGCCAGGCGTTCTTCCAGTGCGCAGCACACCGAGAAGGCTCAGATTGTACTTCCAAGCAGGAATACCAGCCTTGGCGCAATTCATGGTCATTTGGTTGATGGCCTCGATGTCCCGATCCCGCTCTGGGCTCTCTCCAAGCATAATACTTGGCCGTGATTCGCGGTCGACGTGGCTGGAGTCCAAAAGCGTCATGGCGACCATATCGAGCGAAATACCATGTTCCGCGTAAAGGTCGCGCGTCTTCTCCAGGTCCTCCACCGTCCAGATGCTGTAATGTTCTTGCTGTCTCTGGTGCGTAGGATGGTACGCGCAGGCGTGCTCAACGCCGTACCGACTGAAAAACTGAAGCCTCTGCGTTTGTATCTCCTTCTGCTC
>JABIQT010000486.1 GCA_018667995.1 Candidatus Latescibacterota bacterium | reverse complement strand
TGAGGAAACGCCACTATTTCAGTATCAGCATTCCCTCCCGGGTATAGACCAGAACCACGGTAAATAGCAGGCCTATGCCAGATCAAGCGGCACCCCACCGCCTACTCAAATCTCCCGCTCTAATCGCGAGCTCACTGGCGTGCGTGATCCTGGTCATCTATTGGCCTCTCCGGTCAGCCGAATTCATACATCTCGACGATCCTCTTTATATCACAAGCAACCCGAATGTGCTGGCAGGATGGACGGCAGACGGCCTGAAATGGGCCTGGTCGGAGTACTATGCGGGATTCTGGGCGCCGGTGCTCTGGATGTCGTATATGCTTGAAATTGAGCTGTTCGGCCTGGATCCGGGCGTCATGCATCTGACGAATGTGATCCTGCACGCACTGAATGCCGTATTGATCTTTGTCATCCTGCACCAGACTACTGGCGCCTTTTGGCGTAGCGCTATGGCAGCCGCCTTGTTCTCCCTTCATCCACTAAGGGTCGAATCGGTGGCATGGATCGTTGAGCGAAAAGACGTTCTCAGTCTGTTTTTCGGTTTGTCATCGATTCTGATGTACACCGTTTACGTCCGGACTCGCCGAATTCACTGCTATGTGCTATGCGTACTCTCGTTTGCATTGGGCCTGATGTCCAAATCGATGCTGGTAACGCTTCCGTGCGTCCTCCTTCTCATAGACTACTGGCCGCTCGGACGCTGGGTACACGAACCGGTTCGCAGGCTTTTCCTGGAGAAAATCCCATTATTTTCACTCACGGTCCTTTTCTCGGCTCTCACGTTTCTGGCACATCGAGACTTCGGCGGCGTGGAAGGCACGATCAGCAATCCGGTTTTCAGCAGGTTGACACACGCGATGGTGGCCTATTCCTGGTATATCTTCCAGCACGTCTGGCCCCACAATCTGGCTCTGTTTTACCCGGTTCCAAGCTGGTCAGTTACCTGGCCCGCAATAGTTGGCGCAGCCGCGCTCTTGACCGGCTTGACAGTGACCGTACTGAAAAACACGACCCAACGACCATATCTATTCTCATGCTGGTTCTGGTTTCTCGGGACCTTGGTGCCAGTAATCGGCTTTATTCAGGTTGGCATGCAAGCCTGGGGTGACCGGTTTGTTTATCTACCCGGTATTGGCCTCGCCGTGCTCATAGTATGGGGAGCGACAGAACTGTTGGAACTGTGCAATGTAAAACGCCAGGTTCTTGCTGTTATTTGCGTGGCCATATTGGTCATGCTTACATTACGCACCGTCGAACAGATAACAACATGGCGGAACACTGAAACCGTAGCAAGACACGCCCTAAAGGTCACTGAAGGCAACTACATAGCCGAAACCATTCTGGGAAATACACTGGAGGATCAGGGGCGCGACGAAGAAGCTATTGCCCAATATCTTCATGCAAGCGGAGTGTTTCCTGACTATTTCGTCCCATTCAGTCGACTGGGGATATTGATGGAAAAATCAGGACGGATAGATGAGGCCATTCAGTACTATGCGCGGGCCCTCACTTTGAATTCACAATTGCCCGGCATACAACTCTCCCTTGGCAAAGCAGTTCAGGCCAAGGGACAGACAGAGCAGGCCATTCAATTGTATCTGGATGTTCTGGATCGATATCCAGGGGATGCCCAAGCCCTGTATTTGACAGGCAGCGCATATGAGGAGACTGGCGATTCAACTAAGGCTCTGATATTCTATGAACAGGCCTCAAGGATTGATGAACAATATAGCTCACATAGGATACGGCTCAGCCCCTCATCTCCTCAATGAGTTGTATAGTTCCTCGCCGCGTAGATGGAAAAGTGATTACTCCCGATAGTTTGTCTTCGGCATAATTCCGATTCGCTCACATCTGTCGTCGGCCATGCTATCCAGAGAAATCGTATTGAGTTTGGCCTTGACAGCATATAGACGGCCACATATTTTGTAAAGTCTGTGACAAAAGCGTAACTATCCGGCACTGAGTTGATCAAGGGAGTAGAATAAGTGGCTAAGCTCAAATCTTCAAAGAAGCGCATAAAGCAAGAACGAGTTCAACATATTCGAAATGCCGCAGCCATGTCGAGCATGCGTACAGCAGTAAAACGTTTCGAAGAGGACTCCAGTCAAGAGCATCTGAACGAGGCCCTTTCGTCATTGGATAAGGCCGCCAAGAGGGGTATAATCCACAAGAATAATGTGGCTCGGCACAAATCTCAACTGATGAGAGCTGCAAACGCAGCCAGCTGAACTGCTGCTTACTGCGCGGGAATATAAATAGAAATGGCACGAAGGATTAGATTCCTTCGTGCCATTTCTATTTTAGGGAGTAATCTCGGTGGTTCTCAGCCGACCTTTTCAGCGCTCTGCTGCTTCACATCCTCCGCCTCTTCACCATAAATTCGGCAGGCCTTCACGAATTCCTGAAACAGGGGATTGGCATGATATGGCCGGCTGGTCAGTTCCGGATGAAACTGTGATGCCATAAAGAACGGGTGCTCGGGGATTTCAAGGATCTGCATGATGTCCTCGTCCGGGGTCATTCCAGAGAAGATCATGCCTTTGCCCTCGATTACGTCCTTATACTCGTTGTTGAATTCGTAACGATGTCTGAAGCGTTCGACTGCCAGTTCCGTCTTATAGCATTTGTAGGCCATGGTAGAGCGCTTGATCTTCACATCTTGCCCGCCAAGCCTCATGGTTCCTCCCATACCCGAAAGTTTCCTTTGCTCCGGCAACAAGTATATTACAGGGGTATCTGAATCGGGATCGACTTCCGTATGATTTGCGCGCTCCAGTCCACACACGTTTCTCGCGAACTCGACAACAGCCAACTGAAATCCGTAACATAGGCCCAGGAACGGAATTCCATGTTCCCGAGCGAACTGGACGAATCGGATCTT
>JABIQT010001044.1 GCA_018667995.1 Candidatus Latescibacterota bacterium | reverse complement strand
CATACTTCAAGAGATGAGCCAGTGTAGCACTGTCGGTCAGATCGTTAATGCCAACGACTTCAACACCGCCTCGACCCATTGCCGCACGAAAAACCTGACGGCCAATCCGCCCGAACCCGTTTATTCCTATCCGAATAGACATGTATTAAACTCCTAAAATCTGTGAAACCCTCGAAGCTACACATCCGTGCAGCGAAGACTTGTCAATCAACTATCATAATATGAGATATCTGCTGAATTTGCAGATGAACTTGAATCTATACGCACTATAGAAAACCTGCTAGGCCTGGGACAGCATCCCACGTAATACATATTGCAGGATTCCCCCGTGCCTGTAGTAATCTACTTCGACAGGTGTATCTACGCGCGCGATTGCCGTCAATGTTTTGACCGTACCGTCAGTGGACGTCGCACGAATTGTGATTTCCTTCCGTGGCGTCAAGCCATCTGCGATACCTTCTATATCATAGGTCTCGAAGCCGGTCAAACCGTGGCTCTCTCTACTCTCGCCATCTTTGAACTGAAGGGGCAACACACCCATTCCTATAAGATTACTGCGATGGATCCTCTCGTAACTTTCTACCAGAGCAGCCCTTACGCCCAACAAATTGGGACCCTTGGCGGCCCAGTCTCGGGAAGAACCCGTACCGTACTCCTTTCCAGCAATGACCAATGTAGGCACGCCTTGCGCGCGATACTCCATTGCCGCATCGTAGATAGTCACGGCCTCGCCGTCCGCACTGCATCTGGTCCAGCCACCCTCGGTGCCGGGCGCCATTTCGTTTCTGAGCCGAATATTAGCGAAGGTACCGCGCATCATGATTTCATGATTACCGCGTCGCGCCCCATAGGAGTTGAATTCACGCTGAGGCACACCATGGTCCACGAGATACTTTCCAGCGGGACTATCGGCCTGGATCGATCCGGCTGGGGATATGTGATCGGTGGTAACGGAGTCTCCCAAACGGGCGAGTACTCGGGCACCCTTAATATCTGTTAACTCTGTTGGCTCAAGTCCCATCCCTTTGAAGTATGGAGGGCGCTTAACATAGGTAGACTCACTCCAATCGTACAGATCACTGCTCGGGGATGCCAATGATCCCCACTCCGAGTCCCCGGAAAATACGTCCGCGTAGACGCTCCGGAACATCTTCCGTTTTACAGACTGCTGTATGGTGTCCTGGACTTCATTCGGCGAGGGCCAGATATCCCTCAAAAACACCGGTTGACCGTCTCCGTCATTCCCGAGTGACTCCGTGTAGGGATCAAAATCCATGCGACCTGCGAGGGCGTAGGCGACCACGAGCGGTGGCGAAGCCAGGTAGTTGGCGCGAACCACAGGATTAACCCGACCTTCGAAGTTCCTATTGCCACTGAGCACTGAGGCGGCCACAAGATCATTCTCCTGAATCGCGTCGGCGATGGGCTGAGGAACCGGTCCGCTGTTCCCGATGCACGTGGTACAACCGTATCCCACTACATGAAAATCCAGTTCTTCCAGGTACTGAAGCAGGTCCATGTCCTTCAGGTACTCGGTGACAACCTGAGAGCCAGGAGCAAGGCTAGTTTTGACCCATGGCTTGGACGACAGACCACGCGCCACCGCATTTTTTGCCAGCAGGCCAGCGGCAACCAGCACCGCAGGGTTGGAGGTATTCGTACAGCTGGTTATCGCTGCGATTACAACAGAGCCGTGTACCAGTTCGAAGGCTTTATCATTCATGGATACGTGGGCTGTTGCTGATGAATCCTGGCCAGCACCTACCATGGAAGCCAGCTCTTGCTGAAACTTGACCTTGGAATCTTTAAGGGATACGCGATCCTGCGGGCGTCGTGGCCCCGCCATACTTGGCTCAACGGTGCTGATATCGAGACCGAGGCTCTCTTTGAACGTCGGATCAGGCGTATCTTCCGTACGAAATAGGCCCTGGGCCTTGCAGTATGCCTCAACCAGAGCGACCGTCTCTTCTTCTCTTCCCGTGAGGCGCATGTACGCGAGAGTCTCGTCATCCACAGGGAAAAAACCCACTGTTGCGCCGTATTCCGGAGCCATATTTGACAGGGTTGCTCGATCGGCCAGCGAAAGGTGCTTCAGGCCAGGACCGTAGAACTCAACGAATTTCCCGACCACACCGTATGTTCGCAGCATCTCCGTTACCGTCAGAACAAGATCCGTTGCCGTAGTTCCTTCTGGCAGCTTGCCCGTGAGCTTGAATCCGACCACCTCTGGGATCAACATGGAAACAGGCTGCCCGAGCATAGCGGCCTCAGCTTCGATCCCCCCCACGCCCCATCCCACTACGCCTATGCCATTTATCATCGTGGTATGAGAATCTGTGCCGACCACCGTATCGGGATAAGCCAGCGTTTGGCCATCCTCCGAACGTGTGTGCACCACATTGGCGAGATATTCCAGATTCACCTGATGCACGATGCCCGTGCCTGGCGGCACAACGCGAAAGTTGTTAAACGCCTGTTGGCCCCACTTGAGAAAGATATAACGTTCCTGGTTGCGTTCATATTCTCGCGCCACGTTAGCCGAGAACGCCTGCGGAGAGCCAAACTCATCGACTTGTACAGAATGGTCTATAACGAGATCAACGCCTTGAAGGGGATTGATCCTATCAGGATCGCCTCCCAGTTCGCTAATGGCATCCCGCATGGCAGCCAAATCGACCACCGCAGGCACGCCGGTGAAATCCTGCATGAGCACCCTGGCAGGCCGGAATGCGATCTCTTTATCATTGGATTGGGTCACGCTTTGACAGACAGCCGCGATATCCTCCCGCGAAACCGTAATGCCGTCTTCATGGCGGAGCAGATTTTCCACCATGACTTTCAGCGAGAACGGAAGGCGGTCGATATCGAAACCCGCGCGGCTAACAGCGTCCAGAGGATAGTAGTTATAGGTTTTGTCACCGGCCCGGAGTTCCGACGGCCCGCCGAAACTGTTGTGATCCTTCGAGGTCATATGCAACTCCGATATTATATAGGGATTTCCACGAAACGGTAGAGTTACGCAAAATACATCAGATCAGTCGTAAAATAAACAGAAAAGTGCGGTAGGTTGGTAACGATGGATTGATTAGAATTTCCCTACTCGTCAAACAACGCGGCCTTTCCGACTTCGGCCTTCAGCTTGCGTCCCTCTTCGCCTACCCATCCCATATCTTCATAGAACTGCTCGTCGTATTCACGGGATTTGACTACAACAGGCATTGGTACGGCGTGTCCCATCACCAGTGCCTGCTGCTTGGTGTCGAGACTCGCCAGCACACTTTTCAGGCCGGAAGCGTTACTCACCCCCGTGAGCACGGCACCGATATCTTTTTCGTCATTAAGGAGTGCAATCACCTTGGTACCGATCTGCGATAGTACCTCTTCGTCTATTCCAGATGGCCTCTGATCGATGATGAGTAGCGAAACATAGTATTTTCGCATTTCCCGGGCAATAATACCGAAAATGGTCTGCTTTGCCGCAAGGGGATTGAGAAACTTGTGCGCTTCCTCAATGGTGATAACCAGGTGCCGTGGCTGATCTGCGGCATTGCGGGTGGCGAAATATCTCTCGCTCCGCATCACGTATTCATGATGGATACGTCGGGTTATGATGTTCGCTACCAGCAGATAAGCCAGCATACTGGTCTGCTGGCCGAACTCGAGTACGATGTTTATGCCTCGATTGATGTAGTCCAGCATCGTCTTAATGACATCCGTGCTGAGAGACGCCTCCGAAAGGAACGGGAAACTCTTCAGACGGGAAAGCTTTCTGTAGAGGGCCGACAGAGACTCAGGGTGAGCACCGATGCTTTCGGCGAACGCTTTAATGTCGTGCTCACCTTCGTCCAGAAGTGTTTTGAGCCACTTGTTACCGTAGCGATTTACGATCAGATGCGCCGCTTCAAGAGCCGTCGGATTCAAACGCAGTTCATCTTGAAGTGAAAGAATATCCTCAACCCAGATCTGATCGAAGGCGATGTGCACTTCATGGTCAGGCGCGGAACCTCGTTGGCGCGTTGATTCCGGGTCGAGGCTGAAAACCGCAACCTTGTTCGGAAATAACTCTCGAAGTCCCTTGGCAAACGAAACGCCGGACCGACTCTCTTTACGACCACCCCAGCCGTACTCACTGTGCATATCAAATATGAATGAGACTGCCTTATCACTCTTTATCATACCGCACAGCAATAGGCGTGTCAGAAACGTCTTCCCAGTTCCGGTCTTGCCGAAGACACCGTTGCTGCGCTCCACGAGCCTATCCAGATTTATGCAAACCGGAGTGTCCATATCCAACGGAGTTCCCATGTTGAAGTATCTACCGGATTCATCCTCGACGCCAAAAACGCGTCCCACATCTGATTCGGCCGCGTCGTAGACAGACGAAAAATGGGCCGGAATGGCTTTCACAGGTTTGGCATCTTCATCACCGCTCAAGACCTCACCCAGTGCCATGCTCAGCATTGGCCGCAAGCTGACCGTGGCATAGGTGCTCTGCCCGCTCAGCACCTCCCGGACCAACGCATCGTCTTCGTGGGGAGGGTTGATAAGGATCTCGGGATTTGTAGCATCGAGTTTCATATCAGTGATCATAGAGAAGAACTCGCTCTTTTTGCCTCGAATCACCACGAATTTGCCCGCCTTTACATCCTCAACGTCTTGAGACGTATCCAGCTTCATCTCCATCCCTTCAATCAGGGAACCACGGGTGATCACGCCTATAAGCGTGGGCGTTTCGTTCATGTGAAACTCCGGTATATTTGGATGCCAGTCTGAATTAATGTGGGGTTGCCCAGTGGCGTAGAATTGAGAT
>JABIQT010000842.1 GCA_018667995.1 Candidatus Latescibacterota bacterium | reverse complement strand
CTTATATTTCGATATGTATTCAAGAATTATCTGTATCGCCACTTCGACGAGAGAAATGTGCTGTACAGATACGACTCGGAGCTCGGTTGGTTTCCATTGGAGAGGAGCGAGGGCACATTCTCTGCCAGCCGAACGGTGTCCGTTACTCACAATAGTGATGGATTTCGTGATACCGAGCATGGCCCCAAGGATAGGCCGAGAATCGCTGTTCTGGGTGATTCGTTCGTATGGGGATTCGACGTGGAGCAGACTGAGAGATTCACGGATCGGCTTGATTCGGCGCTGACCGACTGGGACGTGATGAATATGGGGGTGAGTGGCTATTCCACCGATCAGGAATTCCTCCTTCTCAGACGCTTTTTTGACAGATATCGTCCAGATATCGTACTATTGGTGTTCTGCCAGATAAACGATGAAGCCGATAACACCACAAACATGATATTTGAAGGCTACTTCAAACCCTATTATACGATAGAGAACGGTAGACTCTCGTTGGAGGGCGTCCCCGTGCAGCCATCCATTAATTACTTCTATGCCCAATATTACGACTGGACCGCCAGCTATCTCGTCCGGGGATTGGCCAGGACATATCACTGGCTGGTCGATCCTGATCATATTCGAGTTCCGGATCCCACCTATGAGATCGTGTCTGAACTCAATACGTACGTGACTTCACGTGGGGCCCAATTCATAGTGGGGCTTCAGGACGAAAATGCTGAGCTGACACGCTATATGAACGAAGAAGGGATCGACCAATTGCAGCTGAAGAATCCACATCGATATCCCGCGTTCGGGACACATTGGACTCCCGCGGGTCACCAAGAGGTGAGTAGGCGATTCCTGGAGTATCTGTCCGACGGGGAATACTTGATAAGAACGACCCAATCAGAGGGGCACTTACAATAATGAGTAGAAAGGAGCGTTCATGACCCCCGAAGAGACGTTTATGTTCGATCTTGAGGGCTATCTGGTGGTGAAAGATGTACTCACACCCGACGAAGTTGATACGCTGAATGAACTAGCCGATGAGGCCTTTGCCGGGGAGTACGATGATACCAATTTCCGCAGGACAAGCCAGGTTTCGCTGTGGGGCTCGCCTTCGCAGGCACTCATAGATCACCCCAGGGCGCTACCGTATTTGAGGGATTTATTGGGACCGCATTTCAGAATCGACCACGACTACTGCATCTTCATGCGGCGCGGAGGTACTGCAGGGCGGCTGCATGGCGGCCCACGGATGCAGCTAGGATCCGTCGTATCCGGGGATCATTGGTATGACTGTCATAACGGCATCATCCGCAACGGTTTGACTGTGTTTACCTACTGTCTTAGCCCTGCTGGCAAGGGGGATGGCGGATTCGTCTGTATTCCCGGAACACACAAGACCAATTTTCTTTCAGAGCTACCGGACGATGTACGATCATTCGACCGAAACGCCCACTACGTTGTGCAACCTGAGGCAAGTGCGGGTGATCTGATTATCTTTACCGAAGCTCTTGTCCACGGTACCATGACTTGGGCTGGGAATCATGAAAGACGGTCCCTTCTGTATAAATACAGTCCTGGGCATTCGTCATGGTCGAGTGCCTATTATGACCCAGCAGAATATGAGGACGTATCGGAGCAGCAACGCAGAATAATGACGCCTCCCTCAATCGGGGGTCGGAAGGCAAGTTTGATTGAGGAATGATGCATGTGCCGGACACCGAAGCGAGGCTTGTTTGACTTGACTTTATCGGTGTCTGATATTAGAATTACGGCACTTTTGGAGACCGCTTTATTACCACAATCACAATCGATCTACGGATTTGTTACTCGCTAATGTCTTAATCTCAAAACATTGAATTGGGAGGAATTCCAGTATGGCTGCACCTGTACTCATCGACATTGATCAGATTAAATCGGTATTGCCAGGCATTGATGCTGTGTCTGCTATTGAAGAAGGTTTTGTTGCCTATTCCCAGGGCAAAGTGGATGTACCCCCTGTGGGAGAAATGATATTCGATGATCCGCCCGGTGATGTGCATATTAAGTACGGAGCGATTATCGGAGACGATTACTATACCATTAAATTGGCTTCTGGTTTTCAGAATAATCCTTCATTAGGTATCCCCCGTATCCAGGGAATGATGCTGCTCTTCAGTCAGAAGACAGGTGAATCGGTCGCAATACTCCTGGATGGTGGGCATCTCACCAATGTCCGGACAGCCGCCGCCGGTGCGGTGGTTTCCAAGTACATGGCACCTAAGAATGTGCACCGCATCGGTGTCTTCGGTTCCGGCGTGCAGGGACAGATGCAGGTCGAGTACATGAAGGGCATCGTAGACTGTAAAGACATCATTGCATGGGGCCGCAGTGACGAAAGCATGGCGGCCTACAAAAGCGCGATGGAAGCTCAGGGGTATACCGTCGAGACGACGAGAGACGCGGAAGCTATCGCCTCGAGCTGTAACATGATTATTACGTCCACGCCCTCTAAGGAGCCTCTGCTTACGGCTGACCAAATCCGCCCCGGAACGCACATTACCGCGATGGGATCCGATACACCGGAAAAGGTCGAGCTTGATCCTCAGATCCTCGCCAATGCAGATGTGCTCGTCGTGGATTCGATACCTCAGAGCAAGTCCCGAGGTGAGATAGCCAAAGCTACCGAAGCCGGTGCTATTGCCGAAGGTGCAGCAACGGAACTCGGTGTAGTGATCCAGGATCCTTCAAAGGGACGTACCTCGGACGGTCAGACCACCATTGCTGACTTGACGGGTGTAGCCGTTCAGGACATTCAGATATCCAAGGCTGTATATAAGGCAGTGAGTGCCTAACCAGGTCACCGTTTGATGCGTCTGAGTTGGCACTGAGTGCATGTATTTCGGGAGAGCGGCTCTGTGCGCATCGTGGCTCCCACTCCCATTCAGTGCTATTAGTTGAGGGAGTTCGTTAGAAACACGCCTGCGTCCGTGATCCTTCTCCCGATAGTTTGTCATTAGGGAGAAGGATCACGAATCAGAAGGAGTAGTCAGTGGCAAACCAATTTCAGCGATTCGAGCTCGAACGCATCATGTCCGAGTGGGAGCAGGTGGTCGAGTACAACCTCTCCGAGAGCGGGGCACATCCGCTTCAACTAAAGGAGCTGCTTGCGTATGATCCGTCGATGTTGGATCAGATGCTGGAGAGCGAACTGGGGTATGGATATGCGGAGGGTTCTCCGGAGTTGCGTGAGGCCATAGCCCAATACTATCCTGGTGCAACAGCCGACAACGTTCTCGTAACGGTAGGTTGTATCGAGGCAAATTACCTGGTGTACTCCACACTGCTGCGACCAGGCGATCAGGTGGCGATTCAGGTTCCAAATTACCTGCAGGGCTGGGGCGTAGCTAACAACCTCAATGCCGACAGACGGACCTTTTCGTTGGACCCAGATCGTGACTGGGCGCTGAATGTAGACTCTCTCAATGAAGCCGTTACAGACAAGACTAAGCTGATTGCCATCTGCAACCCGAACAACCCAACGGGACAGATACTTACGGATTCGGAGATAGACACTATTATTGCGGCGGCCGACCGGAGCGGAGCTTACCTGTTGGCGGATGAGATTTACGCGGGTGCGGAACGCGGGAGTGAAGCCGTTACACCCACCATTTACGGCCGGTATGACAAGGTGTTGTCTGCCGGTAGCCTGTCCAAGGCCTATGGTGCTCCGGGTTTACGTATTGGCTGGATTGTGGGTCCTCAGGACATTCTCAAAGAACTCTGGGCGCGTCACGAGTACGTAACCATAAGCACTGCGAAACTCTCGAATCACTATCTGGCTCCGCTGGTACTTAGGCCCGATGTACGGTCGGCACTTTTTGAGCGTACTCGCCAGTATATCCGGGACGGCTGGACCCGCTTCGAGCCATGGATCGAGGAACACAAGGATATACTCAGTCTGACACCGCCCAAGGCGTCGGCCATCTCATTTCTCCGTTACAATCTGAAGATCGACTCTGTTTCGCTCGTGGAACGTATTATCCGCGACGGATCCGTCCTGATTGGCCCGGGGGACTATTTTGGAATTCCCAATCATATACGCATCAGCTATGGCCTTCCCCACGACTATCTGATGCAAGGGCTGGGGCGGATCAGCAAGGTCCTGAGACAGGTAGCGGATGAAGAGGGCGGGGTGGCTGCAGGGGCTTGATTGGATTGATTCTAGGTATCAGCGTTTCTATAATATCCCAACCGTTGGCCGTTTTTCGTAGTTTCAGAATGCTTCCACACCTGCCCCCTCAGGAGGCATGTGGCTCCAAGTGACAGGGCACCCGAAGTAGCGCGACAGTTTGCTCGTTCTGCCCGGTAGAGAGATGATTCACTTGACCGTGATGTATTTGTCCGTCCACCGACACGACGATCCGATGACCTAGCCATGAACCCACTCTCAATCTCCGCCGCCGATTTTCCAGCCTCCCGGACCTGCACCTATCTCAATTCGGCCAATGTGGCCCTGATGTATCGAGGGGCGAGTGATGCCATCATTGCCTGGCAACAGGACGTTGCAGCAAATGGTAGCAACAACTTTGATGAATCGGCTGAGGAGGCGGTCTTCGCGGAGCTGCATGATGCAGGCGCACGGCTATTCAGTGCGACGGCGGACGATATCTGCGTAGGATCCAGCGCCACAGAGTTAATCAGTTCCCTTGCCTGGGCAGCAATGCCTCCTACTGGCGCCAATATCGTTTCGGCGGACATTGCCTTTCCCACGGCAGTCTATCCCTGGGCACGGGTCGCGAAGCATACCGGATGTGAGATACGATTGGCAGAAGCCCATCGAGGTTACGTGGATCCTGGTGCGTTGATGGGCCTCATCGATGAGAATACGGTCGTGGTCTCCCTTTCTCATGTCGAGTACAGAAGCGGACAGCGCTACGACCTGGCAGCGTTTGCCGAGGCAGCTCACGCGCACAATGCCATTCTGGTCGTCGATGCCACACAGTCTGCCGGCGCTGTTCCAATCGACGCACCCGCTGATGGCGTTGATGTGGTTATTGCTGGCGGATACAAATGGCTGTGCGGGCCGTTTGGGGCGGCGATCATGTATGTGTCTCCACAGCTCTGCAGTTCCCTCGAACCCGGTCTGGTCGGGTTTAGAAGCAATGCTGATATTTGGAACATCGATGCCACGCAGATTGTATATCCTGGAAATGCCAGCAGGTTCGAGTTCAGTACCATGGCCTACGGCTGCGCCATCGGCCTTACCTCCGCCATCGAATTCCTCAACCATGTTGGCATTGAATCAATCTTCGACCACAACCAGTCCCTTGCGGACGCCCTGATCAGCGGTCTGATGGACCGTGGGGTGGAAGTGACGTCACCCCGGTCCCCGGCAGAGCGAAGCGCCATAGTTACCGCGCAGTTTGCCGGACTGGACTCATCGGATGTGACGGAGCGGTTCAAAGAATCCGACATCAGGGTCGCCTGCCGCCAGGACGTGGTCCGCTTCTCACCGCATCTCTACAACGAAATGGTGGACATTGAAGCGGCCCTTTCTTGTGTGGACGCAATACTTGCATGAGAAACCTATCTTCCAAGGTAATAGACACCACACTGCAATAAGATTGGGTCTCTCCATCCAATCTGAATCGTAGCAGAGACTCAAATCTGCTACGATTGGACGCGCTAGCTCCGTGTGCAGTACCATTGAGTTGGGCAACGAAACGATCCGTTTGGAAACAGCCAGACTCACATAACCAAGGATTCCGCAAATGCCTCCCAAGTATAAATACCAGTGGTACCAGCAGATCTATGAGAGCATGCCTCAGATCAACGAAGAGGCGCGAAAGTTCGGCGAAAAGCTGGGAACCACGAAGCTCAAGAATGATATTGGTCTCTATGCGGGTAGCTCGGCGCGACCTGGGAATCTGCCGGACTATGTGCTTGATGAGATCATCGCTGCCAATAGAGGCGGGAAAACGTATACGGTTCGTGCGGTCGAGGATCAGCTTCGTGAGGTAATAAAGGATGTATACGGCGATGAATACGATGCCGCGGCTGCGAATACCTGTGAGGCAGCCATCCGTATCACGATGGAGACGCTATTTGCACCGCCTACCATGCGCCACGGGGACATGTACCGAGCACGGGTCATCATGCCGTATGGCGAAGACTACGAATGGATCGGGGGATATGGCCGTGCTTTTCCGCCCAAATACAAGAATTTGCTGATTGACCGCACTATCTCCGGTGGCGAATTAGGTGTGGAGAACAAGAGCCTGGCCAACCTGGAAACCCTCTACGTTAGGATGGCAGGAGCCAAATACGAACCCCACGGTGTGCGCTATAATCCTACGTCCCTACTCACAGAAGTAGACGCTGACGCGACCATCGAGAACGTGAAGAAAGCAGCGTATCGCCATGCCTCAGAGCTGACAGGAATCGCCGCGGTCGGCTATGACACGCCCAGTTATGGACATGGCGAACACGATGAGAATGGTGCCCCTGTCCTACTGAAGAAACTGGCGGAAGTAGCCAGGGAATACGACGTGCCCTATCTGGTGGACACCGGTGGGTCCATTCCGATTGTGGGTATGGATCCTCGCGACATCGATTGTGACATCATTACCTACAGCATGGACAAGCCCGGCCGGGCACCGGCATCGGGGTTGATCATCGGTAAGGAAGAACTCATCAATCCAATTCGCAAGGGCATGGGCCTTGGAGGGCAACGCTATGGCGAAACGTCATCGCACGGTAAAGCTGTATACACATTCAGCGACCCGGGTAGAGATACCATAGTTGGCCTAACGGCCTATTTGAAGGTCTTACGAGACCAGCCCAAACTAGTGACCGATCCCATCGATCGCTTTCATGAGATCATCGTCGAAGAATTCAAGAATATGAAACCGGCTCGTTTCCGGGATAAGATTCTCTTTGCCAAAACCTACCAATTGGGTGGCACCGAGCTAAACTACGAGCGCACCTGGGACGGTGAGGGCTTCGGTATTCCCATCTTCAACCTGGAAGATCTCTGGGCCAACACCAATCCGATGGTCACCGCACAGGAGCACATGGGGGTAGAGCCGGCTACGATTTATAGTGGGAAGATGTTTCTTGGGCCGGGTATGGGTACCCTGGATGCCGATGGCAATCTAATTGAAGAATACGCGGTACTTGGCGCCAAAACACTCGTCAAAGCGATTGAGATAGTGTGCAGACATGCTGGGCTTGGGGACTAGGTCGGTCGCCGGTGCAGCACCACGGCGTAGAATGGCGTGCCCTTTTAGCCGCCGGGAGGAAGGCACTCGCCTATGGCTGCATCTTCGTCGTATACCGGTACATACCACGAACTACCCCCTCAGAGTGTTCACGGCCTCCTCGAATGAGGCGGGCACCTCTGCTTCAATCCGTACGTCTTCCCCTGATGGCAGACAGAACGCAAGCGAATGGGCATGTAGTAACAGCCGTGAATAACTGGCCTGTCTCATTGAATCTCCATATTTCCTGTCACCCGCCAGCGGGTGACCTATTTGGTAGAAATGAACACGAAGCTGGTGACGTCTTCCAGTTGAGGGCTCTGCAGTCAGTAGCGTATGATCCCGCAGTCGTTCTCTCACTTTGAAGTCGGTAGTACTCTGTTGCCCCCGTTCCGAATCAACCCCCATACGGCCAGATCCAAAGGTACGGATGGCCGCCTCGATTGTTCCGCAATCTTCAATGATAACGCCCTGGGCCACTGCCAGATATGTCTTCTTGATCTGACGTTTGCTAAACAGTCCGTTCATGTATCTATGGGCATGCTCATTTCGTGCGAATATTATGGCGCCGCTGACTTCTTTGTCCAGCCGATGAACTACGTATAACCTTTCGCCCAATTCCTCCTCCAGGTTTCCCTGGAGAAAGGGTATGGAAGGATCACGCTCCTTGATGGTCGAGAGCCCATCCGGCTTGTCGACGGCAATGAGGTCTGAAGACGTGTAAATGACAGATGATGAGATCATTGGTGGAAGGACTGTTTGCCTATCTGGAGTTTACCGGGGATCTATGCTGTGGCGTTGAAGATGCCCGCGCTTCTGGTGATGG
>JABIQT010000878.1 GCA_018667995.1 Candidatus Latescibacterota bacterium | reverse complement strand
CTTCGTCAATACGTCCCAGTGCGGCGGGACATGGAATGATACTGAATTTACCGCGCACTCCGTTTTCCAGACACCATTCCGCCCACTCCCGGGTAAAGGACTCCGGATGAACTACCGGCACATCCTCCCAGCGCCTTCCCAGCCCGTCAACCAGATTGCGATCCCGCATCCAGAAATAGTTCGCATTCACAAGAACGGTGGAATCATCGACAATCAGCGAGAGGGGAATCCGGTCCAATGCGTACCGCGCAATTTCGACTTTCATGGGAATCTACTCTATAGGGCCACGGAGAGAAACTGGAGAACTTCACCTCGTTGGCACGCGCCTACCCGGTGAAGAACTCAAGTTTGCCGTTGGGGGTAAATTTGCGGTAGTCGAGTGGTCAGACCGTCAATACTTGAATTTGGCCTATCGCAGAGACGCGTCGAAGGCGGAGATCTCTTCGGCTCCATCCAACACACCTATTTCCATATGAAATTCACGGACCTCTTCAGGTTCAATGTACTGGAGCGTTCCGTGCTTGCGATTCCAGGCCCTGCCCAACATACTTGCATTGCCTGGCTCCACGCCCGTCACATAAGTTCCGCGGTGGAAGTGCTGCCATTGATTGACTATGGGTATCTCCTCCTGCGGAAACTTCCAGAAAATGCCCAAACCCAGGTCATCATTTATCATACCGACACGACTGTTTCCCTGACTGTCGGCTCTTACTCGGTGCACGAAAACGTTATCCTCGGCCACGTCTTTGGGAGCCGAAGCAGTGGTATAGACCTCCGGACCCACTTGCCGGTCCTCGGTCCACTCTGTGGTAGACTCGCTATCTATAGCAATCCTCGTCCCGACATCGAGCACCGGAAACCCGGGATTGCAATGGTAGACAAGCATTAGAGGCGAACGTTCTACATTGTGGTTCTCTATACGATCGTGAATGTGGAAGCTCTTCTCTCCCAAGACCATGGATATCTCTCTGGTCAGCTCCAGGTGGGTACCGAATGGGATAGCCTCCCGCATTTTGCCACCTATGCGAATCACATAATCGTCACCGATCCATTGGCCATCGGCCACCACATTCTTTGCAGGCAGGAATGAAAGGCGTCCGTGAAGTCCGAGTTCTTCATCTTCTTCTTCGGAGTCGACCTCTGGATGGCCAGTGAAGGTCATTCCGCAGGTCAATACCAGCCCGCCATAGAACCCGCGCATCCATCCGTATCCTTGAGGCTCGTAGAATGCAGGACCCACGTCGCCCGTATTGCCACGAAAGCAGAGCGACATTCCCTTGTAGTGCGCCGATGCCACGTCGAGGGCTCTTCCTGGTAAGATCGATAGGCACAGACCCGATGCGTTGAAGACCTCGATCAGGTCCGCTCCTCGTTCGTTTCCTTCAACAAGCTCTGCCCGTCTGGTATTGGCGACCTGGCTGATATCACCAACGAGGTCAAGCAATTCGCGCTTAGAGTAGTCACGTCCGAATAAATGTGGCATATTGGGTTCTCCCTGTGGATTCTGCTATCAGCATATCCGGTCAATAAGGTCGATGGATTGGCGCAGCGTGTCTGCCATCTTGTAATGGCCGCGAATGAGCTCCGTAATCAGCAGGTTGTGTTGGGACTCAGCAGGTGGTATCAAGAGGCATGTCTCCAGTTCGTGCAATAGAGGCAAAGAGACAATGTGTCCCAGCCTTGCCTACCTTTGTACCGTAGGCACCACTCGGACTGCCCTGGCTTGACAAAGTTGCAGGAGCTGGTCCCCGGACGCCGGACGCCCTGGTGATTCCCGGCGCGCCCAACGCTGGAAACTCCTGAAACGAGCGTCTATTCGGATTGTCCCAGACAGACTTGATCGCGCCATTGGGATATTCTCAAATCTGGCAGGTCCCAGGTTGGAGAAATTGATGCCAGCGCAGCTAGATCGACCGCTAGGTGCGCTTTCTCCAAACGTGGTGGTCTTGATCTAGTGTCCGCGAGAACGATTCGACCGCGCGCATCTTGCGACCTGTAGTGCGCTTCGGCACCGCAACTCACGTCAATAAGCTCAGCCTCGTTTCCTTGCGTAGATGTAGACTTGATGTGCCCACACGGCTCGACTCGGATGTATAGCTGACGCGGGGACAGAACGCGCCGACTGCCTGATACAGCGATGCTACGAAATGTCTGAATACGGTCGACAACGGTATCCAGGCCATATTGCTTGAATTGCTGGGTAAAGTAGTTTGCGGCTTTGATATCGTCATCGGTACCGTTGACCCGGACGGGGGCGTACTTCTGGAGCCACCGCAGATGCTGCTAGGCCTTATCAACATTGAGTGTGATAGAATTTGCTCAAGAGCCATGGCCGAATCCTGATGCTATTTCGGTAGGAGTGATCTCAGTTCATCCAGCGTCACCGTATCCGTTCCGAGTTTTTGAACCACAATTGATGAGGCTATGTTCGCCAGTTCGGCGGACTCACGCAGGGGAAGTCCTACCGCATGGCCCAGTGCCAGCAACGCACGTGTTGTGTCGCCGCAGCCGACGGCATCCTTTGCTGGCACTCTGATGATCGGCATATGGAAAAACGTTGATCCATCGGTTCCGCAGATGCCCTGGTCACCGAGCGTCACGATGAGATTCCGACAAGCCAATGATTCGTAGAGCTTGCGTAGTCCATCCCGAATTGGGGCCGTAATGTCGAACTCGGGCCACAGCTCTTGGGCCTCGACGGCATTGGGGGCGATGATATCGG
>JABIQT010000877.1 GCA_018667995.1 Candidatus Latescibacterota bacterium | reverse complement strand
TCATCACCAGGATTCTGATCCAGACGCTCTACCAGTTTGATACAGTAATGAATGTATTCGATAAAATCCGGCATCTGATTGATGATTTCCTGATCAGTCGGTTTCCCCCACGTCAACAGGGCCCGCCCTTCGGACCAGCGTTTTATCTTCTCCACATCAGTCCCAGGAATGCCCAGAAAGACGAAAAGAACCCGGGCCGGTGTTTCGTACAGCAGGTCCTGCACTAAATCGATCTCTCCCTCTCTGGGAAACGCACCTATGGCATCTCGAACCAGACGGCGGACGTGGGGTTCGAGCCAGGCGATCCGACGGGGTGTGAAGGCGTCCTGAAGGAAATGGCGAACCTGTGTGTGCGACGGCGGATCGTTATTGCTGAGATTTGGAATCATGTTGAAGTTCTGCGCCTGCAACATGTCCACCGCTTCCATTGGCCACGGCTTGATTGGCGATTGGGCCATGCGGGACGAGTAGGTCTCCGGATCGTCGAGTATGCTCTTGATATCGTCATATCGTGTCACCACCCAATGATCAATCTCTGGACTATAGAAGACAGGCTCACGCTCCCGAGCCTCTGTATAGAATGCGTATGGATCGCTGATATAGGGATCCACAAAGGGATCAAAGGTAGCACCGAGTCCGGAGACGGGGCAAGTGGCCCCGGAAACGTCAGAAGTAATCGGGGGACGCGTATATACGTTATCGGTCATATGTTCATTTCCAGAATTGCGATTTGTACGGAGATGGATAACTGCTCGCGAAAAAGAACGACAAAGGGATCTCGCTACACCGCTGCCAAAATTGCTTCCGTTAATGGCATTCCAATGAAATTATAGATTGAATTGGCTCCCTGAAATCCTGGTGCGTATTGCGGTTCGGAGGATTGCACGAGAGAATCTACCTGCTGGAATCGCTCCCAGAGCCTTTGGGCCTCAGCAGTCGAAAAGCGTGCTGCGAACGCTCGGCCCCATTGGAGCGTACCCGGGTGCGGTCGCTCTGCCCACCCCTGCTCCTGCTCCGGAAGTGTGTGAAACTCAGGTTGTTTCAGGCTGTGAATCCGTTTAGAAGTCTTGCTTAGAAATACGGTCGAGAGAGCCCTCCCCCTGTCGCCCCGTCCAGGATGAAGTCTTTCGAGGGCCGTAAAGTACCCATCCTTGTTACCCGCCATAAACGCTCTGAGTGCGGACTCTGTGTGCTCCTTCATTTCCTCCGAACGCAGGTCCCACCGAGAAAATGCGGCCTGGGTATTATCCGACAGGTGATTCAAAAAGCTGAGATCTTCATATTGTGAGAACGTTGAGAAACCACCGTGTATACAGCGCCGCAGCAGTGGGGTGTAGTTACTGCCCCAATGAAGGATTGGCAGAATATATACCACCCCGTCACCGGCCTTCAGATTTGTTTGAATGCTACCGGACAGAGGTACTCGGGGATCGGACCGAATTGACGCATCCTCCTCTTCCGAATTCACCCGTATATGACTCCCGGGCACCACCCAGAGGACGTCGTCGTCGTAAAGAGGGATGTTCCACTGAATGTAGCGGGGTCCTCCTTCGAGTATGTCTTCAATGTATCCCCCGAGTGGCGCGCAGTACGGCGGATACATGTCCCGGTGCCATAGAGCTGGTCCATGATCCTTGACGGGGCTACACATGAGCATCATCTGCGTGACAGCCGCATCGGGTACGCCCAGCAAGGTGGAGCTCAACCCATGGATATTTGGATTGAGCCAGGCCTCGATAGCCATTGCGCTCCGCTCGTCCACCAGATTCGCCATCGTCTCCAGGTTTAATCGGGGTTGAGCCGAGGTTGCCCAGACGCCTTCCGGTGGATCGGATTCTCCACGGTCCGCGGCCCAGATGCCCTTCTGCAGATCCACCAACACTTCGTATGCAGACCGTACCGCCTCCAACTTATCTGCTGGAATTGCATTGCGGACGATCATATAACCGTCCTTCATGAATCTATCTCGATCGATTGTCATCTTAACCTCACGGCCAAGCGAATCAAATCTATTGCCTGGTCACTTGTTCTGCTGATTAGGTCGAGCTCCATGCGATCAGTTCCGCAGGATGGAATTCACCACCAATGGGCTACCGCGATGTTTAGTCTGCCACCGATCATGTATGCCAGGAGCGATCCTGGAGTAGGCAACGAGAAGCCATTTAAGCAACGGTGGAACCTATGCCTGGATCCCACAATACCAACCCAAATGTGTCACGAGTATTCTGATAGGAAGCGATGCTGCGGACACAAGGGGAAAACCACCGTCAACCAACCACCTATCCCGTTGTTACCCCTACTTCCACGTGCGTAATCAGTTCGTCTTGCCCGAAGTAGATGCGCTCGATTCCCCGGCGTTCCACAGTTTCACCCGTATCTGCGCTTGTGGCGCGCATGATAAACTCAAAGGAGACACTGCGATCTGGCTCCTGCACATACTCGTCGACAGTCCAGCAAACATCTGGAAACTTGCTGAAGAAACCACCCATCATCTCTTCTATGGACTCTCGGCCCATGAAACTTCCGAACTGAGACGAGTGATAAGTGGCCATATGGTCAAATAGGCAAAAAACCTTATTGAGATCGTGGTCATTCGAGAGCGCCACATATCGCTGTGCCAACTCGACGGGGCTGATTTCTGCCATAGCTTACGATCCCTTTCCGATATCTACAAAACCGACAATGCTGAGAAAAGTCCCTGCCTTAATTTCCATGGGTTATGAAAGTCTGGATCCAAGCCAGCCTCAACCAGAATCGCGATCTCGAGCAAGCAGGGCTTCAAAATACCGATCCCCAAAGAGCCCTGCCACCTGCTCCAGATGTCCTGGGCGTCCCACATCCATCCAACGCGCATCAGGCGCTAAGAATGAAGTGACACGGTGACCACCTGCCACAGCCGCCAGATAGGCGTCGATTAATGAATAGGGTGAGGGGGAATTCATGGTATTGAATACTTCTGGAGATAGGATTTGTACGCAGAGAAACGGATACGGAGTCGTCTGCCCGGACGGCTTGCGGACCTCGCGTGTCTCGGCAGGCTCTGTGGACTGCCAACCGCACAGATCATCTTCCTCGTCAAACAAGAGATACCGTTTCGTATCGCGCTTCTTGACTGCCAGAGTTGCTAGTGCGCCGGACTCCAGATGCTTGTGTGCCAATGCCTGAAGATCCACATCAGTGATCACATCCGCATTGTGTAGCAGGAAAGGCTGATCGTCATCGAAAAACCACTCCGCCTGCTTCAAGCCGCCTCCCGTCCCAAGCAGGTCTTCCTCAAGGGAGACCGCCATTCGTAGTCCCTCAATACCGGCATGATCAGGGTACCACTCCGCGAATGCAACAATCTGTTCTGCATGGTGGTGGGCGTTCACGACGATATCTGTGAAACCGTTAAGCGCTAACCGATCCACTACCCAGGCCAGCAAGGGCCGACCATACACCTCAAGGAGTGCTTTGGGAACCGAGTCGGTGAGCGGCCTGAGCCTTGTACCCAGGCCCGCCGCGAGGATCATAGCCTTCATAGTGCAGCTTGAGTGAATCCCCGGATCTTTCGCGACGAATTCGCCGCACCGTTGATTCAATCTGCCTCCGCCTCCTGTTCTCGGTGATGCATTATGACATTGGATCCATATTTCCCAGCGAGGTGCCTGGCGGTCTCTTCGGCGAAATAGACGGATCTATGTCTCCCGCCCGTACATCCAAAATTGATCGTCAGGTCTGAAAACCCCCGATCCGCATGGTGTCCAACCGCGCGATCCACAATTCGCATCACGTCGGCCCGAAATTCGGTCACGGCACCACTTTTCTGAAGGTATTTCACCACTTCCGAATCCATACCGGTGAGTTCTGCGTATTCGGGAAGGCGACCTGGATTAGGGAGGATCCGGCAGTCAAACGTGAACCCGCCTCCGTGTCCCGAGTCGTCCCGAGGAATGCCTCTATGGTATGAGAAACTGGTTATATGTACCGTTAAGCCGTCGGCAGACGGCATCCCTATACTTTGCAATTGCTCTGAGTCCATGATCTGCCCCCAAACCGACCGGAGTTCGGGCAAGGGAAGTGGCAGTTCTGCACGCTCTGTCAGGCCTTTTAAATTGGCGACCGCATAGGAAATGCTCTTCAGAAACAGGGACTTTCCCTCGTGAAGTCCACGCAGACCGTAGGCACCAAACGCCTGCATGATGCGGATTAATGCATAGGCATAATAGTACTTCATAAATTGGGATCGATCCACAGGGATCAACTGGCTTGCAGCATCAAGGTAATATGCAAGCAGTACTTCTCTATCCTCCCATGGAATATCAGCCTTAGCATCCTGCAACAGGGAAGCCAGGTCATACTGCAAGGCCCCTCTACGGCCGCCCTGGTAATCGATAAACCAGGGCCCATCGTCGTTCCACATCACATTACGGGACTGAAAATCCCGGTACATAAAATAGGCGGAATCGGCACCCAGCAGGTATTCTGTGAACTGAGCAAAATCGTCTTCGAGAGCCTGCTCGTCAAATGAGATATTCGTGAACTTGAGAAAGTGATATTTGAAATAGTTAAGATCCCACACTATGGACTGCTCATCGAAGCTTTGACGAGGATAGCAGATGCTAAAATCAAGGTCCTGGGCTCCTGTAATTTGAAACTGCGGTAGCCAGTCCAGAACCATGCGATATTGATCCATTGCCTCATCTGAAAATCCATTCCCACGGGTGCCTGCTGCTATCTCGTCATATAGGGTCTGGTTCCCCAGATCCTGTTCAATGTACATACCAAGATCGAGATTCTGATACAGGATTTCGGGAACGGGCAGTCCCTTCCCCCTGAAGTGGCGTGACAGCGATACGAATGCTTCATTTTCACGCCGATCGTGATTGATGGCAGCAATAGCCGTACCGCCGTCATAGGAGATTCTGAAATACCTGCGCGTGGATCCGTGGGAGGCCATCGGGACGATGCTGTCCGGGTTCCCCCCTGTCCAGCTCTTGAAAAGATCGTGCACGGCCTGCGTGTTAGTCATGTCTGCCTTTGTGTCCCGTCGTAGGTCGTCTGCTCTGAATATTGCCTTCCGCATCGTACCATTCTGCATCCGGACTCACGGGGTCAGCTTGGGTCACACTTAGATTTTCAGAGTCAATGTCCGCAACAATGAAATTCTCTGGCGGCACTGGTGATCCATGCAGCCGTCTCAACATGGAGAGCTGTCCCGCGTGCGACATAGCATCTGCCAGAGGCCCCTGTAACAATCGTTCGGGCGTTGTTTCAATGAGCGGATGATCGGATGCCAATTCACACCGGAGGCCCTCGAGTATCTCGTGGAGCCGGGCCACTTCTGATTCGAAGTCCGACGATCTCTCTGGACGCCATACACCGCCCTGCAAATGCGTGCGTGCATATCCCAGAACACTGGTCATATGCAAGAGGAGCTCCCAAGGCGTACGGAGACCTGAAACAGCGCGAAAAGTGGCAAAATCATCCGGCGCCTGTCTCAGAGCCTTCTGCGTACGATAGGCTATCGCCGCAAGAAAGTGGCACAGCATTTGGCGCTTCTCATCCATAGATCCCTCTCCCATTTTCCCATAGAAAACGAGTCGGTCCAGGGTAATCCGGCCTGCCCCAAAAGTCAAGCCAATGACATGGTGCCACGCGCGTCCTGGCCGTGGCGCTGAAGACACAATCAGAATCCCGACTTCACGTGGCGATCCCGATCGTATTTAGTGCCAGATCCACCTCGTGTAGTTTGGCATTCAACCGCTTCTCGGACACCGGAAATCGGGTACCCAGTTCCTGTGCGAAGGTAGAGACGCGGAATTCTTCCAGCATCCACCGAAATTCATCGATCAAGAGTCCTGCACCAGATCTCGGAACCGGGCTCTGGCCGCCCAGTCGATCAAGATATACTTGATAGGGTGCTACCAGATCAGCTTTTCGCTGGTCTTTAACGCGGTCGAGTCTGGCGCGATCAGCTCTGATTTCAATGGCCCTCAGATAACGGCTCACGTCTTCAAGGCGCAGAAATGGAGTGAGCGACAGAAAATCGGGGGGCACCAGCCTATCAACATCTGTGCGGACATTTCCGTAAGCACCCGATTTTTCGAATACGGCCTGCAAGGCCATGTCTATAGCCGAAAGACGATCAATAAATCGCGGTACTGTGCCCGGGAATAGTTCACGAGCTGCACTCACACCTTCCTCAAAACGTACCTGGGTCAGAGGAAAGACGGAACCGTCCAGTAAGACGAGGTCCACAAGGTATTCGTAGGCGGCCGCTTGAAACTGCATGCTCGTACCAAGCCGGCCGCATAGGGATGAAAAGTGGCCGACTTGGCTCAGATCGCGCCTGACCCAGGCCAATTCCTCTTTCAGCGTCAGCTCGTACAGCCGTGTCACGCCACGTCGGCTCTCGCGCTCAGCGTCGCCGAGATCTCGGAATAGCCGAATGCACACCATATCATCGTCAAGGTATAATCCTGGGAAACCGTAGATCGGTACCACCCCCGCTTGACTGACCTCGACGCGCTCGGGCAAATCACCAAATGTCCAGCCTTGCAGGTCAAACTGATCCCATTCCATTGCCACGACGGAGAAAACGTCCGATGCCGCTAATTCGGCCTGGTCTTGCAACACTCCTTGTATTTCCCGGAGATCCCGACCCTCAAATACGATCGTCCCATCATCGGCCTCCACACGGATCCCCATACGCAGATAATCTGGAAGATGATCAACCCGCCAATCGGCCCTGTCGATCTGAAGCCCGAAGTCCCGAGCTATCAATGCGCCAAGTGACCCCAGTAAAGACTGGTGAGAGGGTTGGAGCGATTGTGCCAGCTTGGTGGCGGCATCAGGTATGGGTACGAAGTGTTTGCGAAAAGCTTTGGGAAGTCCGCGGAGCAAGGCGGTGATCTTCTCCGTCAGTAAACCTGGCACGAGCCATTCCAGTGCGACGGCAGGCACGTTATTGACGGTCTTTTCCGGAATGGTAATCGTGACTCCGTCTTCTATATTGCCGGGACTGTAGGCGTAAGAAAGGCTCAGCTGTTCGCCATCGAATGCCATCTCTGTTGGAAAATCTCTCGGATTGACGTCCACGTCTCTTCCTCCGACCAAGTCCTCAATCTCCATCACCAGAGACTCCGGACTGAGCGGCGGTGTTTTCTCCCTAAACGTGGCGTCCAGGTCTGCCAGTGACGAAACGTCCGGTATACGCTCGTCATAGAACATGAAGACGGCATCGTCGATATCCAACCCGGAACCACGTCGTAGCAGCACCCAACTATCCAGTTTCTGTCGCACCCCTTGGTTCTGTTTCACGAATCCCGGTAGAACGTCCAGCCTCTCGTCAACCAGTCCTTCACGAATGAATATCTCCCTGGCGGCCAGGGGGTTGACTTTGTGGTACGAAACCGATTTTCTGCGCACCTGCAAGCCATACAGCGTTGATGTTTCCACGACCGTTACCCGCCCCGCCCGTTCGTCCCATACCGGTTCGCCAAAGGTGGCCTTAGACAGGTGACCACCGAGGTCTGCTATCCACGCCGGTTGAATGCGAGCCGTGGTTCGTGCAAAGAGCCTACTGGTCTCCACAATTTCTGCTGCCATCACCCATGCGGGAGTATTCCGCTGCCTGGATGGAGAATTCTCTGGTTTCTTAGGATCTGTTTTTCGGATAAAGAGTCCAGATCCTGGAAAAAGCATCACATCTCTGCTGCGTGCGGCCCTGTAGAGATTTTCGTCTTTCTTCTGGGCTATGCTGCCAAGAAGGCCACAGAGGATTGAACGATGGATGGCATCGTAGCTCGCAGATTCCTTGTGCCAGTGGAATCCGATTTCTCTCAGAATGCGACGCAGCTGTGTGTAAATGTCGCGCCATTCTCGCATCCGATTGAAAGAGATAAAATGTTGTTTACAGAATCGCCGTGCAATGCTCTGCCGGTCCATGTGCTCGAATTGATCATGATACGCGTTCCAGATATTGAGCAGTGTGAGAAAATCGGATTCAGGATGCACAAACTTGCTATGCTCGCTATCAGCCTCCTTCTGCTTGTCCAGAGGACGGACACGTGGATCCTGGATACTGATGGCGGAAGCGATAACGAGGACTTCGTGCAACGCGCCCTCCTTGCGAGCCTGAAG
>JABIQT010000876.1 GCA_018667995.1 Candidatus Latescibacterota bacterium | reverse complement strand
GGGTTAGGGGTAAAAGTGGGCGGTCGGTCGATGGGACTATCCGAACCTCCCACGACTGGCCGAAGTCGCGGATGGCGCGCTCGACCCGCTTTGTGACCGCTGCGAAACCATCTCCCTCATAGAAGACATCTCCGAAATGGTCACACCCCATATGCAGACTCGCCGCCGCCATTCCAATGCCTTTGACTGCGGCCAGGTCATCCACGGACCCCACTCCAATTTTATCGAAAGAACCGAATGCGCGCAGAAGATTCTGTCTTCGGACTGTCCCGATTCCGGGGATATCATCCAGTGCAGATCTTGTCATGGCTTTGCCACGCTTCTGACGATGAAAGGTCACTGCGAACCGATGAGCTTCGTCCCGGGCCTGCATGAGCATTTTCAGGGCCGGTGATGTTCGAGGAATGAGAACAGGTTCAGATATTCCCGGCAGGAAGATTTCCTCAAGGCGCTTTGCCAGGCCAATCACGGGAAGGTCTACTAGCCCGAGTTCATCCAGGACCAGCTTGGCGCTGGAGAGCTGCCCCTTTCCGCCATCGATGACTACCAGGTCCGGCAACTCGCCTTCTTCGTCAAGGATTCTTCGGTATCGACGACCGATCACCTCCCGCATCATGGCAAAATCATTTGGTCCAATGACATCCCGAATCGCAAACTTGCGGTATTCTGACTTCTTTGGTCTGGCATCGACAAAGCTCACCATGGATGCCACCGGATTGGTGCCCTGGATATTGGATATATCGAAGGTCTCGATGCGACGCGGGGGATTACTCAATCGAAGGTCCTTCTGGAGGGCGGCGACTGCGGGCCGTATTGCGTGACTTGCTTTTACTTCCATTGTCCGGACCGTGCGTATATTCAGCTGCAGCTCAGCGTTTCTACGAGCAAGATCGAGGAGGGATGCCTTATTGCCACGCTGTGGTACCGTAATAGTTACCTTCTTTCCTCGTATCTCGTTGAGCCAATTATTGAGAATCGAGGTCTCCTCGGAGACACCGTGTGTAACGATTTCGTCTGGTAGCGATTGTCTATTAGAGAACATGAGGTAGTATTTTGAGAGGAAGAAGTCCACGATCTCCTGCTGGGTGTTTTCCGCTGGGGATTTGAGAAAAAACTGGTCTTTGCCAAGCAGCTTGCCCTCTCTGATAGTAAGTACCGACATGCATGCTTCCTCGCCCTCATGTGCGAGCCCAAATACATCCTGATCGCTCTCCTGTTTCGAGACCATTCGTTGCCTGACGGTGTCCTTCTCTATAGTGTAAATCTGATCACGAACAGATGCTGCCAGCTCGAACTGTAGAATGTCAGAGGCATCCTTCATCTTTCTCTTCAGAGATCCGATCAGCCCACTCTTCCTGCCTGAAAGGAACTGACAAGTTTCGTTAATAATCTCCCCGTAGCCCTCCTGTGTAATGTGATCCTTGCATGGACCGGGGCAGCGCTTGATATCATAGTCCAAACACGGGCGACTCAGCGACGGCCACGTCTTTGCGCTCGTGCAGGTGCGCATGGGAAAAACCTTCCGCACAGTCTCCAGCGTCTTCCTCATGGCCTTTACATTGGTATATGGGCCGAAATAGCGCGCGCCATCATTGTCACGCTTACGTGTTACTATGAGCCGTGGATAGGGTTCGTTCGTGACCTTTATGAAAGGGAAGGCCTTGTCGTCACGTAGCATTACGTTATATCGAGGCTTGTGTTCCTTTACCAGATTATCTTCCAGGATAAGCGCTTCCACTTCTGAGTCCGTCAACACAAAGTCCACATCTGCAATGCGACTTACCAGGGCCACGATCTTCGGATGGACGTAGCGGTCATTATTAAGGAAATAGGATCGCACACGGCTGCGAAGACTCTTGGCCTTTCCAATGTACAACACCCGCCCCTTGGAATCCTTCATCAAGTAGACTCCAGGAGACCGCGGTAAATTCCTGACTTTTTCGGTCAGTTCGGCATTCTTTTCTGTCTGTGTCATGGTGTCCTGCCCAACTCTTCTATATTCCTGGGCCAGTCTTTCTTGAGGATTCTCGAAAGCGCTCTGTCCGCTAGAATGATTCCATCAGTCTGGCAGCCGGGACAGTAATTTGTTTCCCGATCGCCATATACGATCCGCTGAACCTGTGCACTGCAGATGGGGCAGGGCATACCAAACTTTCCGTGCACCGCCATAGCGGGACGGAAAGCGGTGACCTTCTCCGGAAATGATGTGCCTACCTCATCGCGCAGCGAATGGATCCACTGTCCGAGCGTGGATCGCGCCGCGGAAAGAAGTGTTCCTGCTTCGGTATCAGAGGTGCGACTCGTCCACTGAAATGGGGACATTCCTGCCCGATGGAGTATCTCATCCGAGTAAGCATTGCCAATTCCGCTGAAAAGCCTGGGGTCGGTTAAGGCTCTTTTCAACGTGTGGTTCTCCAAACGTAACGCGTTGGCAAACGTCTCAACCGTGCAGGTAAGCACATCTATACCGCCCGGATCATAGGATTCTAGCTCATCAGCCCCAACAGCGATATGAAGGGATGCCCGTTTCTTAGTGCCCACTTCTGTCAGCAGCAGGACTCCGCCTGGAAAAGTGATGCACATCAAATCATTCCTGCTTTTTGGTCTAGTTCCGGACGGGCGCCATTTGAATCTTCCCGCTATCATCAAATGAAATACAAGATGCACCTCATCGGTCAAGTTCAGAATGATACGTTTTCCGATATTTTGTATCCCAATTACGGTTTTGCCTCGGAGACTAGAAATCGAGGGAGAAACCGTCCTCACCAGAAATGGGCTTCTGACGGTCACTTCTTCTATGACTTGGTCAACGACGTGTCGTTGCAAGGCTTCGGTGTAGAGTAGTATATCCGGAAGCTCTGGCATGCTATCAAATACTTCCTTGGGAACAGGCGACAATACATTCAGTATTACGATGGCGGAAACGGGGATGCCTGACTGATAGAAACCTGGGTTCTAATAGGACCGGGACGGAGAACTACAGGGCGCCTGCTTGAGCGTACGTGAATCTGCACATTCAACTCGAAAAATATACGGCCCCGCCTGGCCTCGAGCAAGTATATATTAAGGACCGCTGGACGTCATTTCTGGGGCCGGAACCTCGCCCGATTGCATTTGGCTGTCTATGATGAATCCGCTGGAATACTATGGGACTATTGTCGGTAATTCAAATGAGTGTGTGCATCAGTATTGAGGTACATGAAATGTCTTCAATTGATAGCTTGACGTATCGTTCAAATCAATGCAAAATAGCTGGCATTGTTGAAGTGCATGGTGGATGGTTACCATGCCGGTGTGAGTAGTACCATGATATGCCAGTATCTGCGGCTAAATCGATCAAGAAGGATCAAGTTGGTGCACGCATGTATGAGCCAAAGATATATTGGGAATGAGTACGGAATCATCTGGTCGCCATTGTCCTATTACGATGCAGATATTTGGCAATCGGGATCCGAGTCGGATGGAGTCTGTACTCGCAGCTTGTATGAGAAATAATGCTGACCTATTCATCAAAAAACGGAGCTTGAGATGGCAGAATCGCTGGATGAGCTGCTCGAGCAGATGGAGCAATCCATTGGCCGACTTGCAGACCAGAATGACATTCTGAAAACTGAAAACGGGGAGTTGGCGGCGAGACTGGGGCGTTTAGAAGCCGAGATGGCTCAGCTTCGTGAAGAGCGTGAGGCCACCGAGGGCCGAATCTCCGGCATTATTGCCAGTTTGGATGCTATTGATTCCGACGAAACGGCGGAATTGGACGTGGAGGCGCACGCCACATTCGAGTTGACGCCTCCAGAACCTTCCGCTGCGAACGACGCTTCCTATGCCCCCGAGCTTGAGACCTCAGATGGCCAGTCCAATGCTACTGAGGAGACCCCAAACGAACCCAATGTGGAACCGGTTGACTCGGGCGGGATGGATGATTTCTTCCGCGGTCACAGCGAAGATAGCGACGATGACGGCCCCAATCAAGGTGCATCAAGCGAGGGCGAAGTGTCGGAAAATGAGGTAAGTCAGAGTGATGAAGAGGCCGAGTCGCCACTGTAACTGGGCAATAATCAGGATGTCGGGAAGGACCAATGATAAATAGCTGGTTCAAGTTTTTGTTTAACGATATTGGGATTGATCTCGGTACCGCCAATACTCTGGTTTATGTAGGGGGGCGCGGAATCGTGGTTAACGAGCCCTCTTATGTGGCTGTTGATACGGCCACTCACAAGGCGGTGGCCATCGGATCCAAGGCCAAGGAAATGGTCGGACGCGAGCCTCCGAATATCAGAGCGGAGCGTCCTTTGCGAGACGGCGTAATTGCTGATTTCAATCTTGCCGAGGAGATGATCCGATCGTTCATCAGGGGTGTTCTACCTAACAGCGTTTTCTTTCGCCCCCGGGTCGTCGCCTGCGTTCCTTCAGGAATTACCGGCGTCGAAAAGCGAGCTGTGCGCGATGCCGCTGAGCGTGCCGGTGCCAAGGCTGTACATCTCATTTATGAACCTATGGCTGCCGCCATAGGATGTGCACTGCCCGTTGATGAACCTGTCGGTAGTATGATTATCGATATTGGTGGGGGCACATCAGAGATTGCCGTGATTTCGCTAGGAGGCATTGTCACATCAGCCTCCATCAGAATTGGCGGTGATGAGATGGATCAGGCCATCATACAGCACCTTCGCAAGCGATACAATCTCGCAATCGGCGTGCGTATGGCAGAATCGATTAAGAAGCAATTGGGTTCTGCGTTTCCTGTTTTTGAGGTGGAGCAGGATATGCAGGTCAAGGGCCTTGATCTCGTGGGTGAAACTCCACGGGCGGTTACGGTGAATTCGGAAGAAATTCGTGAAGCCCTGGCGGAATCGGTCAATCAGATTATTGCGGCGGTCCGCGAGACCCTGCAACAGACGCCTGCCGAATTGGCAGCCGATCTCATTGATCGTGGGATTGTGATGAGTGGTGGTGGCTCGCTGCTCAGAGGGTTTGACGAGCGAATCCATGCGGAGACTAACCTGCCTGTACACCTGGACGAGGATTCCATGACGGGCGTGGTTCGAGGAACGGGTAAGATTATCGAGAATTATGGCGAGTATGAAAAAATGCTGGAAATCTTAAAAGACTAACAAGCCTGCCGTCCTGAAAGTACGTGAGAAGTCCACCGAACCACTCCCCACATTCTTTGTAATTCAATCCCATTGACTGTCGTGATGTCACCGCACTCTCTGCTTGATCGGCGGAATAACTGCCGTGCTTGCCAAGGTGTTTATGTCGCGATTCAGACTACGCCTGTTCCAAGATACGCCTTCAGCTTGGGGGGGAATTCGCGTTTTATCAGTACGTTCTGCAAACTCCACTGATCTTTTGATTCGAGAGGTGCGGTAGGTCTCATCTCACCGCCTTCCATAATCATTATCGGTTCCCCATCGCGGTAGAGTATGCGGTTTTTGGTCAGTGCGGGGATTCTACGCCCCTGGGTGAGTATGCCGATCAAATTCAAGGGGTCGGCGGCACTGATTGCGACCAGCGTGCCGTCCTTTTCCTTGCGGCGTATTCCTCGAAGTGCTGTGATTGCTTCACTCAACGCAAACTGTTCTCCCCATACGCCATTTACGAATCTCCCCCCACGCACCTCGCCCCGTGCCTCCATCCGTCGCAGAATCCGTACGAGCTCGCGCCAAGGAGGCGCCAGACTCTCTCTCTCGGTTATCCGCCGGAATACCACTCCGTATCTCTGAAGCACTGTCCGAACATAGGCTTCCAGCATCTCTCCCGGTTCTGAAGGCGGCGTGTGTCCGGAAATAAGTCCCCAACGTCCAGCAAGAGACATGTCAAATGTGGGGCGCCTACCCCTGCGGGATTCCTTCCTCTTGCCCGGCACCAAGAGTGCCCTGAGTCCCGAGAAGCTGTCGGATGTCACCAAGCCGGCTGAGACCAGCTCTGATATGGCGTCCTCAGTCTGCGTCGGAAGCAGTCTGGAGTGATTGGCAATATCATCGTAGAAAAGAGCGCCTCCCTGATCGAACAGTGCCAATACCTTCCGGGCGTTCGTCGAAAGGGGGATATCTTCACGGTCTGGTGCGCCACTTAGAGAAACCCATTCTGCCACCCTTCCACGATCGACTATGGCAATGGGCGTGGTCTTCACGGGACCAATGCTTCTGTTGGATTCGCCGTTGGATTTATAGGGGCGAAATCTTCCCCAGGCGAATCTTCCCGACTGACAGAGTGAATCCAGCCAATTGTAGTCATAGTCCGCTACCCGGGAGGGTAGTATCTCACTCTCCCAAGCTGCTGCCGGCGCCTCGATGCCTTCCAGGATTCCAAGTACGCCGGCTACCGCATCGGGACCTTTCATACGGGAATCCGGCGCTACGTGTTGCCACTCAAACAGAAACCGCATGTAGTCGGCAGCTGAGACCGGCTGTATCTCTCGTCTTAGTTTGGTGATGGTGAACCGGTGTATTCTTGCCAGCAACCTTCGTTCACACCACTCCAAGCCTTGAATCCCCGGGGAGTACTGCCCCCGAAAAACGAAACCTTCGTTTTCAAGACTCATTAGCGCTACTTCTATTGTGCTGACTGGAAGATCCGCTGATTGGGCGAGTGCTTCGGCCGTGATGGGACCCAGAGCCTCGAGTCGTCCACGTGTGATCTCGACTAAGGCCGATGCTTCGTCCATTGTCGATGCCGAGGCCATCAGACGTTTTCTTACTGAAACCGGCAAGTCTTCGGCTGGCATGAACGTAGCGTCAGGATATACCAGCTCAAGCTGTATACGTCTCTCGAGAGCGACCCAAAGGCGTGCGCCTGAGCCCGTAATGAGTACCATGGCCCGTAGCTCGCCTAATAGCGTCTCAAAGTAAGGTGCCCAGCTACCGAACTCGTCTCCGTCGATGCTTTCCTGCTCGGTAAGATATCCGGTCAATATCAATGCGTCGTGAAGTTCATCAGGATCCCGCACCTCAGGCCAGGCATCAGCTTGGACAGTGCGCACTGCATCAGGGTCTAATCTCCCCAGGTCGGCCGCTTCCGATGGGTCCAGCCATCTTCTGTTTCGGACGGCATTGGTTCGACGTTCTTCGAGAGGGGCGTCGTCCAGAAAGGCATAGGGGCGCGCGTTCAGAATTTCCTCGGACATGGGAGATGGCGCGCGCATATCGCGTGCATGAACCCTGACTCGCTCGCTCTTTATGTCGGTCAGTATCGACTCCAGTTTCTCGATATCCATGGCCTGGTAAAGGCAGTCCTTTACGGTCTGATTTACCAGAGGGTGGTTCGGAATTTCCCTATCACCCGCTATGTTTTCCAGGCAAGCAAGCTGATCCGGAAATACAAGCGCAATGAGATCTTCCGACTGGGAACGCTGAATCTGCGGCGGCACCCGCTCTCCTCCGCGTCTTCTCTGAATGGCAAGGGCGATGGAGGCATTCCAACGCCACCTGACCTCGAACATGGGGGCATCTAACATGGCTTGAGTGAGAACCTGTCTGACGGATGCCGCGTTGAGATACTTGAACACGTCGTCGAGGGGAAAACTGTGAGTAGCACCCAGCGACAGGACGATAGCGTCCTCATTGGCAGCGGCCTGCAGTTCGAAGTTGAATTGTCTGCAGAATCTCTTTCGCAACGCGAGACCCCAGGCTCGATTAACCCGACTGCCAAAGGGAGTGTGTACCACCAGGTGCATGTCACCGGCTTCGTCGAAGAAGCGTTCAGCCACCAGGTCGTTCTGGGATGGCATCACACCGAGTGCTGCCTCTGACGCGCCCAGGTAACCGACGATCTGATCGGCCGCGGCATATGGAACGCCCACCTCCTCCGTCAGCCAGGTTTCCGCCTGTTGTTTCCAGTCATTTTGCGAGACCGGATGGGCCGGATCACCATTCTTCGATGTTTCGGGGCCAGTGCCGGTGCGTTTGGAGACTTCTTCCCGGAGGCGCGATACCGATTCGGAGAGCTCTGCCGTTCGTGCGGGTGCTTCACCAAACCAGAACGGCATGGTGGGCGGCTGTCCGTTGGCATCCTCCACACGTATCTTTCCGCGTTCCACCCGCAGTATCCTCCACGAATTGTTACCAAGTTGTACGATGTCGCCGGAGGTGCTCTCTATGGCAAAATCTTCATTCAGTGTTCCAATAAAGGTCTCGCTGGGTTCGAGTATGACGTCATAGTCAAATTGATCGGGGATGGTGCCGCCTGACATTAATGCGTTAAAGCGAGCACCTTTGCGTCCTTTGACAGTACCATTGATCAGGTCCCTGTGTACGTAGGACCGGCTTCGACCCCGGCGGGGCGTGTATCCTTCGGACAGCATGGTGATGACATCATCGAATTCTTCTCTGGTCAGATCTCTGTAGGGATAAGCCCGTACCGTCATCTGAAATAACTCATCCTCTGTGAATTCTCCATTGGCCACTTCGGCGATGATCTGCTGCGAGAGCACGTCCAGTGGCTGTTCGGGGATGATGACTTTGTCCAGCTCTCCCCGGCGAACCGCATCGAGAATGGCAGCCCCTTCGACTAATTCGTCTCTCGTGAGCGGGAAGAGTCTGCCGCGTGGAGTTCCGGCGAGTGTGTGACCGGAACGGCCTACCCGTTGAAGAAATGCGGCGATCGACTTTGGAGATCCTATCTGGCAGACGAGATCCACGGAACCGATGTCTATGCCCAGTTCGAGGGAGGCTGTTGCTATGAGTGCTCTGAGTGACCCCGCTTTCAGACGCTGTTCCGCATCATGACGATGCTCCTTAGACATGCTTCCATGATGGGCCGTAACGATGTCTAATCCCAGTTTTTCACTCAGATGGTGCGCCAGACGCTCCGACATACTACGGGTGGTGACGAAGATCAGCGTCGTTCTGTGTTTGAGAATCAGTTGCTCCAGGCGTTCGTATATCTCCTGCCAGACCTCGTTGGCCATTACAGCGGTCAAGGGAGAGCGTGGCACTTCGATGTCGAGTTCGATATGACGTTGGTGGCCTGTATCGAGTATGGTGCAACCGTCGCCATTCCTGTAAGACGACCCGGTCAGAAAATGGGCAATGGTCTCAATGGGCTTCTGCGTTGCCGATATGCCGATACGCATGAGACGAGCGTCGGTCAGACGTTCGAGCCGTTCTACAGACAGGGCCAGATGAGAACCTCGCTTGTTTCCTACGAGGGCATGAATCTCGTCGACGATGAGCGTGTTGACGCCTGTCATCATCCGACGCCCGCCCTCGCTGGTCAAGAGCAGATAGAGGCTTTCAGGTGTTGTGACGAGAATGTGTGGCGGGTTACGGGTCATGGAGGCCCGGACACTGGCGGGAGTGTCTCCCGTTCGAACCATGACGCGTATGGGCGCCTCGGGCAATCCGTTTTTGACAAGTTGCTGCTGAATACCGGCCAGAGGTATCTGGAGGTTGGCTTCTATATCGTTGCTGAGCGCCTTCAGCGGAGATACGTAGACGACCTGCGTGCCTTCCGTCAGTGTGCCGTCGATGCTTTGACGGACGAGGTCATCGATAGAAGCCAAAAACGCCGCCAACGTCTTTCCAGATCCGGTCGGAGCCGCTATCAGCGCGTGTTTTCGCTCCTTTATTACAGGCCAGGCCTGCTCCTGGATCGGGGAAGCCTCTTCGAACTGACTCTGGAACCAGGATGAGACTACAGGATGGAACAGGTTCTCTTGCATGTCCAGCGGTCTCCAACTCAGGGAGTGATCGATATCGCCAGCTTTGAAGCTTCGCTGGCTTTCAGGAAATCATGACCGGTTATCGAATTCATCTTGACGTGAAGATTAGGCACTTTAAATTACTATACACATGTTTAGTAATCAAGGAATAATGGAGATTGATCATGACTATTGATGAAGTCGCTTTTGACCTGAATAAACTGCGTCTGCTTGCTAGGCAACCGGTTGGCCGGCTTGCCGCCCAGGATATCGACGTCGTATTCGGTATCTGTCATCGGCACAGAATTGCGCCACAGGATACACTCCAGTCGGCGATTGGCATTCTTGAAGATCTGCATCGCGCCTGGCTTCTCGCCGATCGTAAGAGGTAGAGCAATAACTAGAGGTCGTCCTCTTGCCTGCTACCATTGGGAGCTGTGCCCGACAGTTGATGCCCTCAGGTATTCCGCACATGCATCAGTAACCATTGGTGGAGTGGCAGCAGATGCTCAAAATAGGGCTCACACCAATCTACGAATGATGCTTCATGTAGGCTGGGCGGTAGATCCGTCATGCGGAAGGCGTTCAGGGCGTTGAACCTGATCAACGGATTCTCCTGCCATTTTTCAAATCCCCTGGGTGTTCTCTTGTAGTGTTCGCCGCCCAATTCAAATCCGAGGTTTACCAACCCATCTACCGTCTGCTCAATGGTTGGCTTGGTGGTGTCATGTACCAGGGCTGTTCGGAATTGGCCTAAGTCCTGGTTGTCGAACCTGTGCACTCCTGCACCGATACATACCTCATCTGGAGCCAACCTGAAGAAGAAGCCGGAACACCCTGATTTTCTGTCGTCGCCGTGGTAGAACCAGAGATCGATATGATCTTTATAGGGAGGCTTGTTCTTTGAAAACCTGGTATCGTTATTGATGCGGAAGATACTTTTGTTCACCTTTGGAACGGCGGTAGTTTCCGGGGCGAGTCGTTTGAGGCGTGCACCCATGGCACTTACAAAGGCTTTTGCTGGCTCCATGTAGAAACACTCATACTCTTTACGATGATCGTCGAACCAGGTTTTGTTGCTGTTCTGACCTAACTCACGGAGATAGGTGGGTGTTTCTTGCGGAAAACCTGTGAAACTTCCCATTCAAGTATGCCCCCGGTTTTGATTTCACTATAAGATGCCCATCAAAGGTAACCACAAACATAAGCCTATCCTACCCATCATTTCAAGCCCTTTCGAACGACGTACTGGGAGACTTGACAATGACCTAAATATACATCTGATTGTGTCTGCAATTAGTCAACTACACGTCAAATATAAACAGGGAGAGATGCCCATGTCGGTCTCATTCGATATTTCTGAATCTTACCCCTCCGACGCCGACACCATCTATCGTGCCTGGTTGGATTCGGAGGCACATACGGCTATGACTGGCGGCGGAGCGACGGCTTCATCAGACATTGGTGGTACGTTTACAGCCTGGGATGGCTATATCTCCGGTAGCAATCTTGAACTGCAACCAGCTACCAGGATTGTCCAGACCTGGCGGACCACGGAATTCGACGAATCTGAACCCGACTCCAGGTTGGAGATCTTGCTCGAGCCCGATGGTGATGCTACCCGGGTCACGCTTCGCCATTCAAACCTGCCTGCAAACGGTATGAAGTACAAGCAAGGATGGATTGATCACTACCTCGATCCCATGAAAGCGTATTTCCTGTAACCACCATAAAATACCCTACAGCCGCCAGAAGCGCGTCCAAATGATACCTCGAGGATGGACATGTTCAAGGGCAGACTTCTGAGAGCGCTAACCGCTCTCGACCCAGATGAAGTGTCGTTTTGTATAGATCAGGAGCCTGATTTGCTCCATTTGAGACGGCCCAATGATTTGGGGTTGCTGCAACTGGCCGCATCGGTGGAGACCAGGAACAAATCGGATATAATAACCCAGCGTCAGATTGCGATCATCGACGGCTTAGTCCATCGCGGGCTTGATATCCACTATGTCGATGAGACCCGAGATGTGTGCGACCGCGTTAATCTGGTCTGGTTCGCTGTGGCACGCGGTCGGAATATCAAGGTGGCAAAGCATCTTCTGGACGCTGGCGTGAAGCCGGACGGACTCTTCGCGGCAGGCTGGTGGGAAGATGTCTCTATGATTGTACTTCTTGGATCCTACGCTATGGACGTAAATCCCGTGGTATTTAACGAGACACCCCTACTGCACTGTTTGAAGAACGGAAAGTACGGCTCCCTGGATCCCCTAATCACCATAGGTGCCGACGTAAACTGGCAAGATCATCGTGGTCAGACGGTATTGCATCACGCCATGCGAAAAAAAGTGGATACTCATGTATTTCAATCCCTGTTAAGGGCTGGCGCCGATCCCGATTTGCCCGACCAGGAGGGCCGGACCGCCCGTGACGTGGCGTCTAGAAAACGGGATGGGGTGTGGTCTAAGGCTATTCAGGTCCATTCCGGTAAGTAATATGTGCCATCGATCGCCTCC
>JABIQT010000873.1 GCA_018667995.1 Candidatus Latescibacterota bacterium | reverse complement strand
GTGTCGCCTGGGCCCTGCAGGCTTGGGTCGAGGAGATGATTCTCGAATGGGTAGGCAACTGCATCAGGGAGTTCGGCATTAGGAAAGTGGTCTTGTCGGGCGGCGTCGCAATGAACATCAAGGCCATGGGCCGGCTTGCCGAGCTTCCCGAGCTAGAGGACCTGTTCGTTGGAGGTTCGGCTGGTGACGAATCACTGGCAATTGGTTCCGCGTTCTGCCTCGCTGAGGACCTGGTGCGTGCCAGAGACGGTGAGTGGCACAGTTCCAGCATACATTCGCTACCACATCTGAACCTAGGCCCTGAAGCGACCGAGGAGGCTGAATCTAAGGTCATTGAAGATCTGGATACAGACCTCTTCAGCGTAGAAACGAGCCCTGAGCCGAGTCGAATCGGCCAGTTGCTGGCCGACGGTCTGGTACTGGCAAGATGTGTCGGCCGCATGGAGTTTGGACAGAGAGCGCTCGGAAACCGTTCTATCTTAGCTGATCCGATCAATCTAGAAGTCAAGGAGCGCATCAACGCTGCCATCAAGAACCGTGACTTTTGGATGCCGTTCGCACCGGTCCTGCTCGACACCTACGTCGATCGCTACCTCGTGAACCCAAAGAGAATTTCGTCTCCACACATGACTATCGGCTACCAGACAACATCAGACGGTTACGAAGCGATGAAGGCCGCCTGCCATCCGGCAGACCACAGCGCCAGACCGCAGATTCTCTTGAGACTTGGGAATCCGGGTCTGTATCAGATTCTGACGGCATTCGAGAACCTAACGAATCGAGGAGCCCTTTTGAATACCAGTTTCAACCTCCATGGCTCTCCGATCGTGAATAGCCCGTCCGATGCCCTCCATGTATTCTTGAACAGTGATCTTGATGGCCTTATCCTCGGTCACTATCTGATTTTGCGGAACCGTTGTTGAATGAAACCGTCGCAGCACAAGGCCGAGGTGCTCGAAGCATTCAAGAAAGTAAGTCCTTCATTAATTGATGTTGAAACTCAAGAGACGTATCAGACCTATAGCGAACGACAACGCAACCTGTTCCGCTACCGCCTCAAGTTCCCGCCAGAACTATTCGAAGGCCGTTCAGTAATTGATTTTGGATGCGGCACAGGTGAGTTTGACCTGGTATTGGCTGAATGGGGCGCAATGATTCTCGGTTTCGATTTCAATTCAGATTCGATCGACAGGGCAAACTCATTAATAGCCAAGGCCAGCGTAGTTGAGGATATCAATATTGAGTTCTTCGTTGGGGATATTGATACATTTACGATAGTTCCTTCTTCCTATGACATAGCCTTGTCTCTGGGCGTCTTGGCACATGTGCCCGATCAACGCGCAATGTTCATGAGAATGGCGAGCTCCATCAGTTCAGGCGGATATCTGATTCTCGGATTTATTGAGGACTCGGGCTTGATTCAGAGACTCTTCCATCGCGCGATCGTTAGAGCAACTGCCATCCAAGATGATGCTGCCATCAATACGACTGCACGCCGACTATTTGGTGAACACATAGAGCGTTCTGTAAAGCACGGGAATCGTTCTGCGGAGTCTGTAATCAATGACTACCTAGTGAATCCCCACTACGTAGGGGTGCCCATTCAGGTGGTCGATAGTTGGGCCCAGGATCTTGGACTGAAACACTATTCGTCCTGGCCATCCACCGAACTTCCGTTTGCAGTCGATTCACCTGACCAACCCATAGTCTCGAGGATGTCAGACCCATACCATACTTTCCTCAGCCTCCATCGATTACGTTGGATGTTTGCAAACCAGTCAGACCTCGCGACCTTCTCGCGCCTCTTTGAGGGATTCCTGCCTGCCGCGGGTCTGGTTGAACAAATTCTCGACACCCTATGCTCCACTCTGCAAACTGGCGATCTGAATCCAGCGAACCTTCACAACCAACGGGTATTATGGGCCGACCTCGGGGAAGAACTTGAACTTGCCCTAGAGGCAGCATCTTCCTCACTTATTTCGGGTCTCGGTCAGGTTAGCGGAGAGTTGCTTAAGGTGCTTGAGTTTCTCACACATGGAATTCATCATGAACCTGACGACCTGTCACTTCCGGTTACCGACTACCTCTTTAAGGGATACAACGGTCTGGGTACATCGTATGCAATATGGTATAAGCCATAGTAATGAGACTTGCCTATACCTGTTCACGGCTTTGGCGATATTTGGGTGTCTATTTTCTCAAACCCTTCGACGCACTCAACGACACCCTGACAGCGACCATTCTTTCTAACCTGGAGTGGTCGAACGAGGTGATCGAGATTGGAGCCGGTGACGGTACCTTCAGTTACATAATGCACGGTGGTCATTTCCCAGTATGGTTTGACAGATATCTTCAAACAGATCTGAATCGGGCAGATATTTTTGATACCCACACGCTCGGACTCTTTCCGGTAACCACACCTCCCCAAAGACCACAGATCAGCGTCTCTTTTGATTCTAAACGCTCTCATATTGAGAAAGTTTCGGAGCTCGGCTTTTCGCGCAGTGCAGTGCTTAGTCTCTATGAATCTCTCCCACTGAGTGACAGTCAAGTGCCAAATATATTTTTCTACACACCACACGGTATTCAAGATTATCAACTCGCGATCCAAGAGGCCCATCGCGTTCTTGAGCCGAATGGTACGATGTTAATTCTGGCTTACGATCAAGTGTTTCGTAGTTCGTTCTTGTGCTATCGGATAGGGCAGGCTACGAGCGGACGACTTAGAGAGTATTTTCTTCGGTTAGACAATGGTCGCCATGACGAATTGATGCAGATGGCACGGCTCCGACACGAATGGAAGAGTTTCTTCGAGGAGTCTGGCTTCGCGATTGAAAGTCAGATAAGGGGTCTCAGTGTCATGGCTTGGAAACTCTATGATATCCAGACTAGGCCTCTCCTTAGACTTCTTATTGGATTCTTTAATTTTCTTCCTCGTTACTCTCGTCTCTTCCTTAAACTAGCATGGATGATTATTTGGTACCCGGTATTGTTGGTATTATATTATCTCCTATCTTCTATTGATCCAAGAGGAAGGAGAAGGACATGCTACTTGGCGTTTCGGCTGCGGAAACTCTAGTTGGACGATTCCTCATGTCCTACCTAGACTTTATCGTTTTGACGTTCTTACGTGGGGCTTGTTGATATGACCTATAGGTGGCAGGATCACCAGGTCCACTGGGACAAGGAACGCGTCTCACGCGCTCTGCTCGAATGCGACATGGTCTACCGCACCGAACTAGTCAAATTGACCTACGACCTAAACCAATACCATGGTATTTTCTGGACCGCGGCACAGTACGAGAAACTCATTGGCTACTGGCTGCGCACTTTCGTCCAACTGCTCTACGACAGGTGG
>JABIQT010000872.1 GCA_018667995.1 Candidatus Latescibacterota bacterium | reverse complement strand
GTGGACACATCTCCGGCTTCCGTGGCGTGAATCAGATCCATAAGGAGATCATCCGCTGCTTTTCCAACGCTCTCATCGGTATCATCTGACATCCGAGCCTCCCGCATGGCAAGGGCATAGAGTATTATATATAGGAATAGGTAACTCTAACCTGTGGATTATCGCCTGTCAAGCCTAGTTGCCGCTCAGGCTGCGGGTCCGAAGTCTATCAGTAGCCATGATAGCGCCGAACACCCCAACCCCTGAGTACCTGCCGGACCGATGACTCAATTCGCCCTTCACCAAATTGCCTGCAGTCGCGGAATGTGCCAAATTTCAGCGGCAGATCATCGGCGAACTTCACAGAACGAATGCTTGCATTAGGGGAAGATATAGACTTATGTTCCCACGAAGCACACCTTGAAATTGTCGAAAACATTGCTTGCTATCCCTTCAAAGATTCCGGACGGTCCGCCGGAGAATAAAGAGGAACGGTTAATGGAGCTGGTAGAGGAAGTCCGATCACTTCGGGAATCTCTGATCGAGCATAATTACCAGTACTACGTAATGGACGATCCGACGGTACCGGATGCAGAATACGACCGTCTATTCAAACGACTGACGGAGATCGAATCGGAACACCCTGAACTGGTCACGCCAGATTCACCCACGCAACGAGTTGGAGATGTGCCGCTGGAGGGCTTCAGCCAGGTCGCTCACCATCAACCCATGCTCTCACTCGGTAATGCCTTCAACGATCAGGATCTTGAGGACTTCGTCCGACGCGTTCTCGATCGCCTTAGTAACCCAGGTCCTATTGGTTTCGCCTGTGAACCCAAACTTGATGGAATCGCTGTCAGCCTGTTGTACGAAAGAGGGATATTCTCACGTGCTGCTACCCGTGGGGATGGCCAGACCGGTGAGGATATCACGGCCAATGTGCGCACCATATCATCGGTGCCACTCCGACTGCGGGGCAGTGGCCATCCATTGGTGATGGAGGTTCGCGGCGAGATCATCATGACACGCTCGGGGTTCGATAAATACAACGCCGCAGCGCTTGAGCGGGGAGATAAGCCTTTCGAGAATCCCCGCAATGCCGCAGCAGGCAGTCTACGGCAGCTGGATTCGAGAATAACGGCATCTCGCCCCTTGGATATTTACTGCTACGCGGTCGGGCACGTGGATCAAGGTTCTCTTGCGGAGACACAGCAGGGCAGGCTTCAGCAGCTACGTGAATGGGGATTCAGAGTCAATCCGGAAATCCGCTTCGCAGGCAACCCCACTGAAATGATCGCCTATCACGCCGACATCCTGCAACGACGCAATGACTTGGGATACGAGATCGACGGGGTCGTCTACAAGGTGGATAGCCTCGAAATGCAATCCAGGTTGGGCCAAGTGTCCCGCGCTCCACGGTGGGCAATCGCCTACAAATTCCCCGCTCAGGAAGAAATGACCACCGTCAATGACGTCGAATTCCAGGTTGGGCGAACGGGATCGATCACGCCTGTTGCTCGCCTCGAACCCGTTCACGTAGGCGGCGTGACCGTCAGTAACGCCACCCTTCACAATATGGACGAAGTGGAGCGAATGGACGTTCGCGTGGGTGATACCGTTGTTATTCATCGTGCCGGCGACGTCATTCCGAAAATAGTGCGCGTGTTGGCGGATAGGCGCCCGCCAGACGCACGGCGCATTACGTTGCCTGATGTCTGCCCTGTGTGCGGTTCCGAAGTACTGCGCCCGGAAGATGAAGCGGTAGCACGATGCACGGGAGGACTCTTCTGTCAGGCGCAAACCAAAGCCTCCGTCAAGCACTTCGCATCGCGCGGGGCCATGGATATCGATGGCTTGGGTGATAAACTGGTTGAGCAGATGGTGGACCTGGGCCTGATTCAAACGATCGCCGATCTTTACGACCTGAAGGTTGAAGATATCGCGTCGATGGATCGCATGGGAGGCAAGTCCGCGGCAAATCTTATTGAAGCCATCGAAACGAGCAAGGAGACCACGCTCCAACGATTTCTCTACGGGCTTGGTATCCGTGAGGTCGGGGAGGCGACTGCCCTGAACCTCGCGAGAGAGCTGGGCACTATCGGGAGAATCCAGAGCGCAGACGAAGATCAACTGCAGACTGTGACGGAAGTGGGCCCAATTGTAACACGACATATAGTCGCCTTCTTCAGTCAGCAACATAATCGTGATGTCATAGAGCGACTCGTAAATGCCGGAGTCAACTGGCCTGTGACTGAGCCGTCCGCAGAGATCACTGAACAGCCTCTCCAGGGCCGAACCTTCGTTTTGACCGGTACGTTATCCACCATGGGACGGAATGATGCCAAAGCATTCCTGCAGACATTGGGCGCCACCGTAAGCGGCAGTGTCTCGAAGAGCACATCTACAGTCGTTGCCGGCGAAAATGCCGGATCGAAGCTAGTCAAGGCCGAAGCCCTGGGAGTACCGATAATAGACGAAGAATCACTCATCGCACTTTTGAAAGAGTACGGCGTTACACCTTGACCTTATTCCTCACGACACATGACCTCTCCACAACTGCCCTGAGGAATGGACCTTGATATTTCTCAGATCTATATCGTTGAAATCTAAACCTACATCCTCGAAATTCCCTTTCAACATTCCCCTGATTTCGAATTTGGAGACCTTGGAATTCAGCGCACCCGTCACGTTCTTTGTGGGCGAAAATGGGTCAGGTAAGTCCACACTGATGGAATCCATGGCAATCGGCATGGAAGCCACAACCATCGGTACTCATGACATCAGAGATGATCCCACGCTCGCAGCGGTTAGACAGTTGGGCGACGCATTACGATTTGTGCATAACAGGCGCCCTAAACGGGGATTTTTCTTTCGTGCCGAAGACGCATTCGGTTTCACCAATCGTCTCATCAGAGAAAGACAGGAACTCCTCGATGAAGAAAGGTCTCTGGCGGAGGGGATCAAAGGCTCTGGAGCCGAGGAGGCCGCAGCAGTAGTAAGAGCGCAGCGAATGCAGATGGAGCACAGATATGGTGCGGAACCCGACGCCCGCTCACATGGAGAGAGCTTTCTCCACGTTCTGGAGGAGCGGATAGTGCCCAGCGGTCTGTACCTTCTTGACGAACCCGAGACGCCATTATCACCTATGCGGCAACTGGCCTTGATCTCCCTTATCAAGCACATGGTGAAACAGGACTGTCAGTTCATCATTGCCACACATTCCCCTATACTGATGGCATTTCCTCAAGCCCGTATTCTGCTCTTTGAGAATGACGTAGTGCGGCAAATCGAGTATGACGAAATAGAGCACGTATCAATTACCAGGGCTTTCCTCAATAATCCTGAACAGATTCTGAGACACCTATAGCGGTAGTAGCCTGCCCCACCGACTGATTCGATACTTTCGAATCTCTCGGCCGTCGGATGCACAAGTGTTTAGTAAACATTATTCTTGTCCCCGATGTTGGAGAACCGTATTTTGCACTTTAGTACAACGGCCCGTCCCTACCGGGCAATTCAAACAAGATATCCCAGTCGACCCGAATATAATGACATCCTCCCGAACGATAATTCACGCAGATATGGATGCTTTCTACGCTGCCATCGAGCAGCGTGACAGGCCGGAATTGCGCGGAAAACCAGTGATCGTCGGCGGCGACGGCCCTCGTTCTGTAGTGTCTACATGTTCCTACGAGGCTAGGAAATTCGGTGTCCATTCCGCTATGCCTGGAACCCGGGCCAGAAAGCTCTGCCCAGACGGCATCTTTGTCCCCCCTCGCATGGACGCATACACCAAGACTTCCCGGATCATCCAGGACATATTTCACCACTACACTCCGCTGGTGGAGCCCCTCTCGCTAGACGAAGCCTTTCTCGATGTCACCGGATCCTTCCGAATGTTCTCCGACGGAGAAACCATTGCCAGAGCCATTAAATCGGATGTCTTGCGTGATACCGAACTTACCATATCCGTCGGTGTCGCCCCCTGTAAATACGTGGCAAAAGTGGCATCCGACCTGGATAAGCCGGACGGCCTGGTCATGGTAGAGGCTGATAGCGTTCTGGCTTTCCTCGCCCCGCTCTCTATCTCGAGACTCTGGGGGGCTGGAAAGGAAACACAAGCCCGGCTTGGCACTCTGGGGTTCAAGAGCATAGGGGACATTCAGGAACGTTCCCTCGATGAACTACAGCGCATGCTGGGGGATGCGTCAGGCCTGCACTTCTATAACATGAGCCGAGGTGATGACGATCGTCCGGTAGTAAGCAGCCGTGACGCCAAATCAGTAAGTCAGGAGAGCACATTTGGCACAGATTTGACGGATGAGACAGAATGTCACAACATCCTCATTAAACAAAGTGACCAGGTCGGCCGGCGACTCAGAAAAGCAGGGCTACTAGGGCGGACCATACGAATTAAGGTCCGCGACGGCGATTTCAACACACTTACACGCCAATGCGGTGTTCCCCCTACAGACAACGATTTTGTCATCCGACAGGCGGCACTCCAATTATTCGACGCGGTATGGAACGGACGAACCGGGATTCGCCTCCTGGGAGTAGGCGTGGGCAACCTCGCCTCGCAGTCGCAACCCGTACAGGACGATCTCTTCTCGAAGGCAGATAACGAGAAGGATGGAAAGGTACTGGACGCCATAGACCACATTCGAGATCGCTATGGCGGAGGATCAACTCGCCATGGCGGCTCATACCTTCGAGATTCTGATCCGGACGAGTGAGAGCGCTGTGAGGCGGCTGATTTAGGATTGTTCCAAGGGATATCGCAGATCAGTCTTCTGAAGGTGTCTGTACATTGGGTACCATGAGATATCTCGTTCCTACTTGATCTCAGAGGGATTTACGTTGTAGAATAGTCTTCATTCCCGCAGTGTGATATCTATATAGAGCTATGAAGGCATCCGTGCAGTAAAGACATCGACCGATTTTCAGATTTGTGCCTTTACCTGGTCACTCATAATACTCTCTAAGAATAGAGGATATAAATGTTCGATCTTACAGCACTGAACTGGCTGGCAGTACTCGTAGCTACCATTGCCGGATTTATGTTAGGAGGTCTCTGGTATGGACCACTTTTCGGGAAGGCGTGGTTGAAAGCAATCGGTAAAACCGAGGACGAGATAAAGCCCTCTCCAGGTCCATTCATCATTAGTTTCTTTACGGCGCTGGTCACCTCAATTGTCCTGGGCCTCTTGATAGCAGGCCTGCACATAGAGTCAACCGGAGACGGAGCAGTGATCGGTCTCGTCACGGGTATCGGGTTCATCGCCACTGCTATGGCATCGGACAGCGCATTCTGCGGGTGGGGTGTCAATCTATGGCTCATCCAATCGGGGTACCGCGTCACGTACAGTGTTATAATGGGTGCTATTCTGGCGTGGTGGCAATAGGCAACCCCTTGCTGCGGACATCTGAAATAGCAGGCATCAGACCATGAACAAATCGACGATGAAGCAGCGAAGCCCTCGGCGAAACATTGAGGTAGCGACATACATGAGGCGACTCCATGATTATTTAATCATCGGAGGATACCCTGAGCGTCACGCTGGACCGTATCTGCGATTGGCGCATGTCATTGCGAATCACGAGGTGGATATTCAGATTCTGGCAAAGGAGCGACGCTTGAAACGCATTCCAGGCCTGGGCTGGCACATCGAACGGACC
>JABIQT010000976.1 GCA_018667995.1 Candidatus Latescibacterota bacterium | reverse complement strand
TTCAGGGCAGGTTTCTGGGTAAATGTGGGCACTTCTGCTTGTAAGACGGCTGTGGTCTCCATCCGGTTCCATTGGCCGTCCCACATTCACCTATCGCAATCAGGCTTCAGACTAATTTCCGCACGGTCGGGATGCCTTACATAGCTCGTCCTACGACAACCGTTTGATCGTCGAACTGCTCGGCCCCGTGCGAGAAATCCCGTACTGCGGCCAGAATTCTGTCCTGAATTTCTTCACACGGCAATTCGCGGCTGTTCTCGATTTCGGCCCCTAACCGCTCTTCACCGAATTCCTCCTGATGCGTGTTCTGTGCCTCGGTGATACCATCGGTATAAATCACAAGAAGATCCTTCGGCTCAATCGCAATTGTTTCCTCTTCATATTCCCATTCCGTGAACATACCAATCGGACACCCACCTACCGTCAGTTCCCTGCGTGTGTCATCGCGATACAGATACGGCGGATTGTGCCCAGCACATGTATAGGTCATCAGCGAGGTATGGATGTCGTAGGAGCATATGAACATGGTGGCGAATTTATCAGGCGCTGAATTTAGGCAGAGATGCTGATTCAGCCTGTCGACCAGTCTTGAGACTCGCCCGGGTGCCAGGTCATTCTCTCCGATCATGGAATGGGATCGCAACGCGGACTGCAGGCCTGCCATCATTAAAGCCGCAGACATTCCCTTGCCGGAGATATCTGCAACAACGATATCTATCACGCGATTGTCATGTACGATGAAATCATAATAATCGCCGCTCACCATTCGAGCTGGATGCCACGTGGCGGCTAGTTCCAGACGTCCGTTCTCGGGAGGAGATCCCGGTAGAAAACGCGCTTGAACTTCTCGGGCCATTTCCAGTTCTGCTTCGATCCGGTGCTTGTCGCGCACCTGATTGAGGAGTACCTCGATGCTGCCTGCCATGTCATTGAACGAACGGGAGAGTTCATCCAATTGGTCGTTACGCTGGGTTTCGATTCTGTAGTCGAGTCGACCCGAGCGAATCGCCTGGGTGGCACGGGACAGACTGTGTACTGCTGACGTGATACGTCTGGAGATAATCAATCCGATGAGAAATGAAACAAACTCCACGCCGGCAAGTACTGTGCAGAGCCCAACCAGAGCTGCGCTCACTATCTGAACGACATCCGCCTCCATACTCATGGTATCAGCGATGATTCTTGCCGGATCCATCATGCCGGTGATGAGGTCGCCCTGAGGCTCGTTCTGCTCCCAGTCAATCCATGAATACATGGTCCCCCAGGGCAATTTGAATTCCCCTAAACCCCAGGGCAAAGGTGTCCATGCAGTTTTCGGTGATTGTTGATCAAACAGAAAGGGGCTTGAAGTCAAGAGAACACCAGCATCCTCCCAAACACGATTCTGATAGATCTGGTCTATGGGCACAGAGGTAAGTACAAATAATTGACGTCCGTCGACATCGATATCAGAAACGGCTCGGAATTCGTTGATGATGCCTCGATCTGTGCTGTCCCTTACAGCACCGGCATAATCCGACCGGGCGGCCCACTCAGGCAATTTGTCCGCTATTCGATTGGGTGGCCAGGCATACAGCCGTCTGGCACCAACGCCGTCACGTTCGAAGATTCCTACAGCCAGTCCTTGCAGTTCTTGATTGGTCTGAACGACTTTATTTATGGCCTCGACAAAGGGTAATCCAGCCTCTTTGTCGGCCTGATAGAGGGCCAATTCCACATCTTGAGATAAGTGAGATAGCTGATCCGTCGTCGATTGGAAGTGACGCTTCGTCAGGTTCGTTCCCATGGCTCCGATCAGAAACCACCCGATCGTCACGCTGATGAGTAGAGCCAGGCATAGGGGGACGATTCCAACGAATACGAATGAGGCCAGAATGCGATTGCGTACTTTCCACAATAGTCGGCCTTTAAGCCAGCTACCGGCGCAGTAGGTATAGTATACCGCACTGATCACAAGCATTGGAATCGATATCACTGGAAAAATGCTCCACAGATCCCCAATATTTGCCATGATGATACCCGCATAAGTCCATCGTTTCATGCGGCTGTTTGGTGATAGAATGGACCACAAGCGGTGCGCAAAATCCATCTCTGGCACGTCGCTGTCCTTCGTTGATATGGGGAGTTGCTTGACTTCAGTGTTCATTGATTAAGATTCCAGTGCCCTGTTTGACACAGTTCCATTGCCGTCATCAGATCCTTGATTCAAGGTCCTGGATATAACGCTGACCGGAAGAGTCACAGTCACCGTAGTGCCGCGATTGACTTCACTCTCTATAGCAATTCGGCCGTCGTGTTTCTCTATGATATTGTACGTAGTAAACAAACCGAGGCCAGCTTTGACCCGGGGGCCCTGATGCGAAAAATCCGGTTCAAAAAGGTTGGCCAGTTGCTCCTCTGGAATGCCTCTTCCGGTGTCCGCAATTTGAATCGTGACGTGGCTGCTTGTGGCCGATGTGCGAATGGTAACGACACCTGTCGAGGCGATCGCCTGAGAGGCGTTTGAGATAAGATGCATGAGGACCTGATTGATCTCACCCGGGTAGCAGACTACCAACGGAAGCTCACCATAGATTTTGACTACCTGGATACGGTCTGCGAGATCGTGCTCCATCAAGGTCAGTGTATCATCCAGCCCTTCGTGGATGTCCATTTCCTGGACGGTCGCTTCGTCGAGACGCGTGAAGCTCTTCAGGCTGCTCACGATCTTTGACAGCCGCTGACTGGCATCCACTGTGACACGGTTGCCATCTGGCAGCGTTTGAAGGGCACGCTTCATAGCCGGATTGGCTTTGATTTCGTCGATTGAATCGCCGGTATCCAATGTATCGATGATTGCTGTCACGCATCTGTTGGAGGTGTCGGTTGCGCTATTGATGGCTCCAATTGGCGTATTCATTTCATGAACAACTCCGGCTACAAGCTTTCCAAGCGCCGCCATTTTCTCGCTCTGAATCATCTGCGATTGCGCCGCTTTCAATTCAGACAAGGACCTCTCTATTTCTGAGGTACGCTCTGCCACTCGCACCTCAAGCTCGTCCGCATGGGCCTGGAGCTTTGCCAGAAGATCCTGTATGTTCTGAGCCATTGTGTTAAAGGAATTGCCCATCTCCCCTAACTGGTCATGTCTGCGCGTTTCAATGCGATAGTCCAGGTTGCCTTGTTGAAGGGCTTTCGTTCCTTCAGATAGACCATGGACCGCAGAAGTGATACGGCGTGAGATAATGAAGCCAATCAGGAAGGCAATGAGCTCGACGACCAGGAGAATCGCAGCGAGGATACCAAGAACCAGGATAAAAAAGCCCGCTTGGTCATACTCCTGAGAGGTCGAAGTATGGAGTGTGTAAACCGGATCTATGAGGACTGCGAATCCAAGTACCATCTCCCGATCATCCTGCCCGGTTTGCCAGTCCATTGCTGCAATCGCACCAAGCCAGACAATCCTAAGATCGTGCAGCCACTGTGGAAGGGCGATGTGTAGCGTGTCCGGGTGCATCTCAATGTCTGGTGCTACTCGGAAGCCTTGCCCTACCTGGCGACCTTCATCGTCTGACTCACTGCCTCGATCAATAAACGTAGTTCCGAAAACAAAAGCCCCGGTTTCCTCCCAGACCATTTCCTGATAAGCTGTATCAATGGGCAGCGACGCCAGCATGGTCATGCGACCGTACCCCAGATCAATATCGGCAATGGTCCTTATAGTCAGATCCGAGTCGTTAACCGTGATGGCGGTCAGTTGCGTTCCAATATACCAAGATGGTACGGTGGTAGCTGGCAAGCCTGCATCGCTGGTAAAGATGAGACTGTCCAGCTCGTAGAGCAGGATCGATGGTGTCGTCGCTTCTGGCATCGTGGAGAGCATCCGTTGAACAGCTCCAACGTGGTCAACGGAATCAGACTGAATAATGGATCGGTACACCTCCTGCTGAAGCAGCCCGGGCAACCGATCAAGCTGCTCCTGGGATCTTACCAGGTGTTTCTTTACCTGGGCAGCCCCGATAGCACCCGTAGAAAACCAGGCCATGGCGACGACGATCACTGCAAATAGAGCCATGGGAACGAGACCTACGAAGACAAAGGAGATCAACAGACGACTTCGGACCTTCGAGAACAAACGATCTCGACGCTTTATTATGATGTAGGCACCACCGACCACCAGGACGGCCCAGGCCAGAGGGCGGATAGCCTCAACCCAGAAGCTGAGGATCAGCAGGATAAGCCCGAAGTAGAACCATTTCATTTGCGGGCTCCTGCCTACTGTTTTATGGTCTTCAGTGGTCACTTTATTCCCTTACTACGATGATGTCGTTTCCCGGCCTACGATCTGGCGATAGGCATCCTGCAATTTCGTGATAATCGGGTGATCTCTGTTTTCGAAACACAGGTCGTCCAAACGAGAGGCACTCACGAGTTCTATCAGTGAGTTCGTCAACAGCAACGCTTCGGCGCCCCTCAGAGCCGATAAGCCGAATGATCCTTCCGCTACGAGTATTCCCTCTTTCTCGGCAATCTCGAGAACAATTTGTCTGGTAACCCCTGCGAGAATACCACAGGAGATCGCAGGCGTGTACAAGACGGAACCCTTCATCCAGAAGACGTTGCTTACGGTGCCCTCGGCCACGGCTCCCGCTACGTTTAGACTCAGGCCTTCGTCGGCATTTCTATCTTTGACTTCGAAACGAGCCAGAATGTTTGGCAGGTAATTAATCGACTTGAGAAGACTGAGAGGTGAACGCTCATCTCTGCGAGCTTGGACCGTAACAACATGACAGCCGGGAGCCAGTGTAGCGCGCGCCGGAGACGTGGTCATGAGAACCGTAGGTACCAACGCCTCATTGGGATCGAGGCCGGGTTCTCCTGATCCGCGTGTGACCATGACTCGAAGGACACCGTCACTCCGTACGTTCGCCGAAAGCAGCTCAGATATAGTAGCTTCGAATGCCTGCTCTGTCAACGTAGTCCTGAAGCGCAGTGTCTCAGCTGCTTTCGAGAGACGATTCAGATGGGAATGAAGCCTGAATGGTACACCGTTGTAGATGCGTATTGTCTCAAATAAACCGTCTCCATAGAGCAGACCCCGATCGGAGATGGGAACAGATGCTGTATCCGTAGGTATCAATGTGCCGTTGAGCGCAACGAAGGGATCACTCATGGATTTACCAGTCGACCTCTGATAGTGCTTCGAACATGGCGCGTCCCTTGTCGAGGGTCTCCTGATATTCCGCTGCTGGATCGGAGTCAGCCACGATGCCTCCTCCCACGTAGACGTGGGCCGTCCCACCGGTCACCACTATGGATCTAATGGCGATATTGAAATCCATGGAACCATCGAACCCGAAATACCCGATAGCACCTGTATACACCCCTCGCGCCAGAGGCTCGAGTTCGTCTATGATCTCCATTGCTCTGATTTTTGGTGCACCAGTGATGGAACCACCGGGGAACGCTGCCCTGATGAGATCAATACGGTCGGCATCGTCCCTGAGGTGGCCCGTTACGGTGGAAACGAGGTGCCATACCGAAGGATGGGGATCCAACGAAATGAGATCCGGCACCTTTACCGTGCCGGTGTCGCATACGCGACCGAGATCATTCCGCTCCAGGTCGACGATCATAAGATGCTCGGCCCGGTCCTTACCACTGGCAAGCAATTCGTCGGCCATCTCTTGATCCGCGATCCTATGACCACTCCTGGGTCGGGTTCCCTTTATGGGACTTGTTTCAACGATTCGTGTAATCGGATTCAGCTTCATGAATCGCTCAGGAGAGGCGCTTACCACCTGAAAAGCGCCACAATCCAGATATGCGGCAAACGGGGAAGGATTGATGCGAATCAGGTGGTCGTAAAGGGCTTCCGATGGACCTCTAAACGGATATGAAAAACGCTGGGTGAGATTCACCTGGTAAACATCGCCTGCAGTGATATAGCGTTTTATGTGCTCTACGGTGCTCAGGTATTTGACTTTGGAGTACGTACTGCGTTCCGGCAGCCAAGTATGCCCGGTTTTCTCATTCGGAAAGGCAACTGGGTCCTCGCGCCCTGCATCATCATTAGTATGACTGTTGATGCTATCGTAACAGGCAAACCAGAGATCCGGCAGACCAAGATCGTCAGCAGTAGTGGCATCGACTCGCTCGGTCCATCGACGGAGGCCGTATCCGAGATAGCCCACCATTCCTCCACTTGCCAGTCCTGGTTCTGCCTCAATGATACCATGGGTGTTTCTGTCCAGAATAGCCTTCAATGCCGTGAGTGGGTCACCGACCAGATGCTCTATCTCACCTGCCGTTTCTATTTCGATTCGGTCGCCCCAGGCCCTGATTACCTGAAAGGGTTTCCGACCTGCATATGAGGTGGCATCCACGTGACCGTAGCCATAGCCGGTATCAAGACGGAAGGAATGCTGGTCGGTGGATGTAGATGATCGCGTAGTCAATGCCTATCGATTCTGGTTTCTATGGGTAGCTGTCGAAATTCCTGTATGAGTTCCGCCAATCCCTTGGCAGCGGTGTGAAACAGAGTCTCGCCCTTCTCTACCGTCGCGACTGTGGCATCCCCAATCACACCCGAGTCGGAAATCCGGGACCATTGGTCCATGAGCCGCAGCGGTGAGGCTCCCTGCCCACGCACCCAGCCTCGCCAGTAGTATTTCGAATCAGGGATCTTCACTTCGCGTGTGGCTTTGTCCATCTGCACGGCGTCATCGTTTAGAAACCTATACACAGACGTCTCGATCTCGTCGGCATGCGACTGCAGTTCTGAATCTCCGATTTCCCAGAGCTTGGATTGAGCCATGCTCCACCAGTTCAGCATGCCACAATGCACGTCGGTCTCGATGACTGTGCGTCTGGCGGCCATCTCAAGAATCGTTGCATTGGAGCCGTGCCCGTTGACGATCAGAATCTTCTTGAACCCGTGGTGTGCCACGCTGTTTGTAATATCGAGCACGAATGACAGCATGTGATCATCCCGGATCGTTATGGTGCCGGGGAAGTCCATATGATGATCTTCAAACCCATAAGGAATGGCGGGCAGTAGCAGCACCTCGTCAGGGATGATCTTTGCCGCCCCTTCACAGACGCTGCTGGCCAGAAAGGTATCCACGTCCATAGGCATGTGATGCCCGTGGTCCTCGGTAGAGCCCACAGGCAGGACAATTACGGGTTGCTTGGATACCATGTCACGCAATTCGACCCAGGTGTAGTGGTCGTAGCGATACGGAAGACGGGGGCCCTTCATTGAATACCTCTCGTTCTCTTTAGAAAGTAAGCCAAACGGTCTCGTCGGACGTGCGCGCCTATCGGCGTTTTTTATTCCGCCCTGTTGATGGCGAATAAACTTCCTGGTAGCGTCAACTGAGTTCAGGGATGACCTTGTCTACAAATAGGCGCATACTTTTTGTCCACGCGTCTCTGTCGTCCCAGTCATACCCCATTAACAGCAAGGTTCCAAAGTCTCCGGTTTCGTCCATGAGACTCCCGAGACGACGGACGACTTCATCCACATCACCATGAATGATCTGCTCCTGCATGAGATAGTCCAGACCGGTCTCCGAGTCGGGCGCATCGGGGTTACGCTTCATCACCTTACGGCCTAGACCCTTGTCGAAGAGTCCACCAATATACTGGAAGTTGCGCCCCAGAGAATTACTGCGTACTGCGGCTTCCGCCTCCTCACAGGTGTCGCCAATGAAAATGCTGCGACAAACCCGCCAGTCGGCGCGATCGGGTGTACCTCCTGCCTCTCGGGCCGCGGATTCGTACGTCTGCCAATTGTCAGCAACCACATTCCCTGCTATCAGATTGCTGCTTATGGGCAGCCAGCCACGCCTGCCAGCAGTCTTCATCGTGTTGGAATTCATACTCATTGCTGGTGCAAAAATGGGCGGGTGGGGCTGTTGAAGCGGTTTGTGCAGGTACCCTATCAACGTTTCCTCGTCTACGTTCTTTTCGAGATCTATGTTCCAGAATCGTCCATTCAGATGGTATGGCGGATCCTGAGACCATATTTTCAGGATCATCTCTGCCGACTCGTCAGCCATGGCTCCATTGTCTTTCGGATCGATGCCGAACAGTTCAAGATCGGTAGTGACGCTTCCGGGTCCGAAACAAACATTCAATCGTCCATGAGATAGATGATCCAGAAATGCAAGCCGTCCCGCTACCAGGGCAGGGTGATGGTATGGCAGGCACGTCGGAGCAGTGCCCAGTCGAATCGTGCTCGTCAACCCCAGAGCCTTGCCGATGAAGGCCTCGGGCATCACGATGTTCTCGTACAGCATGGTATGGTGTTCGCCGACCCAGAATTCGCTGAACCCCATTTCCTCGGCCATGACCACAAGTTCAAGATCTTCGTCGTAGCACTGCGCCAGGGGTTTGGCGGGATCGTGAAATGGCATGATAAACATCCCGTACTGCATGGGCATTCCTTTCCTAACGATGTAAGGTGGCAATCTGTATAAGAGAGTGGGCTTTCAGCCTCAAGGGACGGCCTCGTTTAGGAGAGGCATCACTTCTCGCGAAAAAAGTTCAATGCTGCGCAGGCACGCTTCCTTGTCGTCCCAGTCGTGTGCTACCATGACCAGTGTACCGAAATCACCCGTTTCATCCCTCATCTCAAGCAATTGACGAACGACTTCTTCCGGATCGCCTGCTATGACTTGGTCCTTAAGCAGGTAATCCAGTGTGACGTCTGCATCAGGGGTCTCAGGATCACGTTTCCACATGCCTCGTCCGGGGCCCAGATCGCTCAGTTGGAGGATATAATCCAGGCACTGCCCCATGGATCCATGGCGTGCCTTGTTCTTCGCATCGGTGGTAGTCTCTGATACGAATATGTTGCGCGAGATCTTCCATTTCTTTCGATCCGGGGTGATATTCTTGAGGGCGGCGCCCTCGGAATATACCTCCCAATGATTCTGCATCACATTGCCAGCTACCATATGATGGCTGAAGGGAGAGTACCCCTTCTCACCGGCTATTCGTGTACCCGCTGAATTTCGATTTACCACAGGGACAGAAACTGGGGGATGCGGTTTCTGTAGCGGTTTGAGATAGACGCCCAAACCGAGTTTGGTTCTGACTTCCTTCTCCACGTGGATATTCCAGAAGCGGCCGTCAATTTTGTAGGGCGGATCCGACGACCAGAGTTTCATGATCATCTCGATGGACTCGCCAACCATGGCCCCCGCTTGCCGCGGATCAATACCATACATCTCAAAGTCCGTCGGAATCGCTCCGGGGCCAAAGCATACATTGAGTCGTCCATGGGACAGATGGTCAAGAAATGCGAGCCTGCTCGCGACGTGTGCCGGGTGGTGATATGGAAGACAGATTGGTGCCGCGCCCATGCGTATGGACTTTGTCATTCCGAGGGCCTTACCTATGAAGATTTCGGGCATGACGATGTTCTCGTAACTAGAAGAGTGATGCTCCCCAACCCAGAATTCCGTAAATCCCAATTCCTCGCACCGAACTACCAATTCCAGATCTTCATCAAAACTCTGTTCGGGCGCCTTACTCGGATCATGGACCGGCATCAGAAACATACCGTAGTTGATCATGCAGCCTCCCTGCAATGATTCCGATTTCTAAGATAGGGTTACCGCCGGACCGCCTGCTAAGGCATCGTCCGTCGGGTGTATTCCCGGCCAACATTGGCGGCCGCCTCGGGACCACCGCAGACACGAACACCTTCATCGATCATGGATGTCACGTCGTCCGCGGTCACCGCATTGAGGAATGCGACGCCATTCTCCCGACAGGCCTGCAATACTGTCGTTCTTGCGTCTTCCATCTCCGGGGCATATGGCGGGTCATGCTGGTTCGGATATCCGAATGACATTCCCATATCACCGGGGCCCCACTCCGCGAAAGCGATGCCCGGAACAGCGAGGCTTGCGTCTACGTTGGCCAATGCGTGACGGTCCTCTATCTTCAAGCCCAGCATGATTTCACCTTCGGGATTGAGAGGCCACACATCGGCCTTCTGAAGGTACTCCTCTTCTGATACACCCCAGGTAATCGCGGCACTGCCCTGTCCTCCTGCGCCACGCTGTCCTTCACCGAGGCTATCGCCTACGCCGGCTTTCTGAAACGGGAATCGAGCGGATTCTACGAAGACCCGCACGGCCTCCGGTGACCGAGCATGGCACAATAAGATACCATGAACACCCCGAGCCAGTACCTGTTTGACCATCCAGGCATTGGCCAGCATCACGGCTTCGTTGGTGGCATCCGTTGGTACCGTTACGATGACTGGTGGCGTGTGATGCCCACTTCGCGTAGGGCCGCCGGCTACGAGTCCCCGCATGAAGTCATCCAACGCCGTCAGGTTGAATACGCCGTGTTCCATCTCCACGAGCAGATAGTCGGCCCACGTATGCGCAGATTCTATGCCACCCTCGTAGGTCACACTCGAGGGACTTGCATAGTAAATTGGTTGATCCTGCGAAAGTAATGCAATTGCGCGGTTGATACGCGACATACCTAACCCCGATCGTGGTATTCATTACGTGTTGGGGCCACCCGGACATGATGCTATAGGACAAATTATGCGCAATTCAGGCTCTTGGAAACAGCGAACTCTGTCCTGTGTCTTCTGCCAATCCGTTGAGACTCTCAATGGCCATCTGCGTCAGTGGCACGCCATGCTCTTGAGCAATCGCTTCACTTTCCCATTCCATTTCACCTGGGACATAGGTGCGATCGCTTCCCTTCGCTTTGGGGGCTCCCTTCATGCGGGATATCAACTCGTCTGTACGTGCTTCGAACTGCCCGTCGGGCATCATGGCTGCGACGTCTATTGCTATGAATGCATGTCCCTCATCACAAACTTCATGGGACTCTTTTGCCCACGAAAGAATGTCTGTGGTCATGGCCGCGCCGGCCAGAACTCCAGCGAAGGATTCAACCAACAAGGCCATGCCATATCCTTTATGGGCCCCGAAAGGTGTCAGAGCTCCTTCATCCAGAAATACATTCGGATCGGTTGTGGGCAATCCATTGGCATCAGTTAGCCAGTCGTCGGGAATGGTTTTGCCCCTGGACTTGGCGGAAGCCACTTTTCCACCGGCAACGGTGCTCATGGCGATATCGAGGACCAGCGGATCATGCTCTTTCGCGGGTATGGCATAGGACAGTGGATTGTTACCAATTCTGGCACCCCGGCCGCCAGGTATGCTCATGACCACATCCGTATTGCTCATGGCGATACCGGCCATGCCATGGTCTAACGACATCAGCGTATAGGCTGATGCAGCCCCGAAGTGATTGCTTCTTCGAACGGTTGTCATCCCAACACCTGTCGTTTTTGCTTTTTCTATCGCAAGCTCCATGCCGCGCGTGCCCGCCACCATCCCTACGGCCTGATGCGCGTCCATCAACGCCCAGGAAGGGCCTTCATTTATGATGTCAGGAATGGCTGCAGGGTCAATCCCGCCGTCTCGCATTAGCTCTACATACCGTCGCAATGATAAGGTGCCGTGCGTGTAGATGCCTCGCATATCGGTCCTGACCAAGACTTCGGAGGTCGTGAGGGCATCGGCGTCTGTCATGTTTACTGACTGGAGGGCACTGCGGCAGAAGTTAACAAGGTCATTGCGGTCGATACGAGTTACGAAGGGATCAAGAAGCAACGATTTGGGCACCATGAATATCCTCGGTTAGGGTCTTCCGTAGACCAGTTGGGCGTTGCTACCAAGGATCTTCGCTTGGTCGCGCGTGGAGAGAAAGTCGGTATGCTCGTGTGCCAGTCGCACAAGTTGAGGATAGGTCGCAACGGTTAGGAGTCCCGGGATGTCCGTGCCCCAGAGGATTTTATCCGGACCAACAATATCCACTGCGGTCTTCAAATAGCGTTTCGCGGAGGGGAAAGGATAGCCTTCGTCCTGAAGGTAAGCTGGCAAGGCCGCGGTGTCGAGATACACATTCTCGTTGCATCCCAAAGCCACCTGCTCCCGCCATTGGCTCAATTGGTGCTCATCATCTTCCATCATAGGATTGGGCTGTCCGAGGTGAGCGATCACGATAGGTAGGTCACTGTATTCAGATGTGAGGCTGCGGACGGCTTCAGTTTGATAGGACTGGCTGCCAATAGCTCCCAGGTCAAGTGTCAGGAGCAGTTGCCTATGGGATAGTGCATTCCACAGCCAGGAGAGCTCGGGATCGTCCAGGCGCACATTGGGATGTAGACCGGACAGTCCTGTAGGTTCACTCAACTCCAACTTGATTCCTTGAAATCCCAGTTCATCTACGGCTTGTTCAAACATTGCACGGCAACCCGAATCCCACGGATCAAGGAATGCTTGTCCTAGTAGACGGTCCGGCCATTTTCGGATGGCATCGGCGGCGTATCGGTTGCACTCCCCGTAAAAGGTGCCCTGCAGAAGGACTGTCTTGTCGACGCCGGCCCAGTCCATGTATTCCAGGAGGACCTCAGGGGGGAACGCTGTTTCTACAGCGCACGGTGGCAATACACGAATCGTCTGATTCGAGCCCGTCGTCATCTTACCATAATTGGCAGAACGGGTCTTTCCGGCCCTGATACGACCGTTTACAGAGGGGAAAATGTGGGCATGCGCGTCGATTATCACAATGAGTAGTGCACTATTGGATTTGGCGACGAATCGCCGAAGTCAGCCCGTCAAAATGCTGGATCAGATATTCGAAGTCACAACCTAATTGTATCCACTGGGTGCCTTTGGCGGCCCACTTAAGCGCGAAGGCTTCGTTTGCGCCCATTCCCATCCCCACATAAAGCCC
>JABIQT010000387.1 GCA_018667995.1 Candidatus Latescibacterota bacterium | reverse complement strand
TGGTCACACATCTTCCTTGAGATGCATAGTCTAGTGGTGCATTATATTTTATAGAAGTAATAGTTTCTGGTTCTGAACCGCCGTTTGCAACATCTACAACTTCAACTGATACATCAGTGACATTTGCGATTGATGCTGAATTTTTAAAGATAGATGCACTATTGGCTGCTGTAGTATTACTAACAACATAAGTAAGGATTACAATATTTCCGTCTGGCATACACCGTCACCTGATGACCCCGCTCAACCAACCGAGGAGCCAACTTAGCAACATGCATCTCAACACCTCCCCCGCCCTTAGCAAGGAACATGCCCTTTTGTCCAATGAAAGCAATGCGCATGACCCAATTATATCACGTTAACGCCCTTGACATCTGTTCACATTTTGTATAAGTTAACGCTGCACCAGGAAAGGGGCAAAGATGGCACGAAATGTTCTACTGGGACATCTGGCGACATACCGGGACAAGAACCAAGACCGGCAAGACAGACGAGAAGACATCAGCTGGGTGCTTTGCCACACGGACGGTGAGCCAATCCTGTTTGGGGACGTGAGCGATGTGAAGCGATTGCGTGAGAGCGTAGGGGAAGAGAAGTTCGTGGAGATGTTTTTGGCCCCGCCAGAGCATGCTCGGATGATTCGTGAGACCGAAGGAGGCGAGCGCGTGTTTGAAACAGCCACGGCAATGCTCAACAAGGAGCAGGTCCGACTGAAGCCAGGCATCACGATTCCGCCCGTTCATCTGTACGGAACAGCTGAATTCGAGGCCGCAGCCATAGCGCGCGGCGATCGGCGACTCCGGCCATCGGATGCATGGAGGCGATTCAAGGAAAAGGGCCTCCACCTGCCCAGGTAGCGACCAGTAACTACATGACCCACCAGGCCTTCTGGTGGCGTTTTTTTATTTCAGCCACTCGTCAAACAAAAAGACCGCCCAACGAGCTGACCCTCAACCAGTGGCTGAGTGATGCTCGATTGGACGGCGAAGTGTGCTGCTATTTCTGCTTGACTGGCCGGACAAGTGCGGCGACGATCTCTGCTCTGATGCCATAAGTACGTCCGGGGTACAGATCGTACTCCTCGGTGAAGAAGACCGCCTCACCGATGCCCGGCACCGCGATAGAAAGTGTCCAGCAGCCATAGCCAGTCTCACCCATCTTCACCCAATTCCGAAGGTCCGACGGCAGCGCTCCACGCAGCTCTTCGTAGAAAGGACGAATCTCCTCTTCGGTGCCACGTCGCTCACGAAGCACATCGATCACGAGCCGAGGGCGCTCGGGCACGAAAGCCTCGCTCGCCTGCTCTGCCGAGTACGCCTTCTTCTTTGGCGGTGCCAGGAACCGGACTCGACCTGTCTGATTGGTGGTGTTCCACTCGATCATGACACGGCCAAACGGTGACTTTCCGATGATCACGTGAAACTCTGCATCTGTGTCGCGCTTCATTTCCAGAATCTCTACGGCCAGAGCACGGCTCGCTACCGTGTGACCAGTACTGGCATAAAGAAACTCTGCGAGCGTAAATCGCAGCGGTCGCCAGACGTCACCGCGACCATGGAACACGTAGGACATTATCAGTCCATCGATCGACGGTCCTTTATGGCGCGTAACCGGATACCACTTTCCATGAAGGAACTGTCCGTCCCTTGTCATCGACTCCATTTCCGACTGCTTTGCCGACGTCATTGCCGACTCCTTTCAAAAAGGGATTCGTATTATAAGCGCGAACCCTACACTCCGACGCGAAATCATCGCGCGACCTGGGGCATACGACCCAGGAATTACTATCTCTTTACACCCAAACACACGATTTGTCAATCCAATCCCTCAAGTCGAATACAACTTATCCATGCCCTTAAAACGATCCGTGATATGGACGGCCGTCCATATCACGGATCGCCAAGAACACTTCAAAAAGCAAACGAAGCTATCAACAAGCACATATATCCATAAAACCGATCCTCACCACACTTCGCTAATTATCCCATGATCTGGACGGCCGTCCAGATCATGGGATAATTAGCGGACTTCCATATTTCTATCAGTGTACGTATGGGTTTACAGAAACCCCATATTCTGCTACACTTCTCTCGTTCGAAGAATCAAACAGTATGTGCCGGTAGCTCAGCTGGTAGAGCAGGGGCCTTTTAAGCCCAAGGTCGCGGGTTCGAGCCCCGCCCGGCACACCAAGGTAAACACCTCAACATTTGTTGGGGTTTTTATTTTGGTGTTTAAATTACAAATGGACAATTGGGCAAATTTCAAATTAATGACAAAATTACAATTTTCAAAACAAAAGACCGACCCTTAGAGGTGATTCCGCGGGTGCGGTCCTCTGGGTCGGTCGTGAGACCGTCCATCTCTCAGGCAGCCTGCGTGTTGCGGGTCGCCCTGAT
>JABIQT010000869.1 GCA_018667995.1 Candidatus Latescibacterota bacterium | reverse complement strand
TGAAAACATACGTGATGATACGGACTTTGCACCGACCTTTCTGGATGGTTTAGAAACGCAGAAGGTAATCGATGCGGCCATCAGGTCATCAGACCTGCGCCAATGGGTTAATCTGTAATAGCCTGGTAAATCAGTGCACGGAGTTTCTGGTGATCATCATGATCGGTTGCGAGAATAACCTGAGTGAAATATACCGATAGGAGCTCCTCGGCATGATTGCCCAGCGTGCGTATGTTTTATTCCGTTTTCGAGCAGACAAACTGACTCACTATACAGAAAGTTGTGAAACATTCTTGGTGAGGGCCAAGTCGAATGCCGTGAAGGAGGAAAGCCAATGACCACCACTCTTATTATTCTGGTCAGCCTGACCGGCGGTGTCGCCGGTCTGATTGCAGGCTTGAAGAACGATCTTTCCGGTGTACATTTGATTTTCGCCGTGGCCGGTGCCATTCTCGGTGCGGTAATTTTGACGTACACAGCTATTCTGACACTGAAAGTGCTTGTTGTGGCCGCGATTATCGTCGGTATTTACTATGCCGTTCAATGGATTCGCGGTCTCGCTTGAGCTTGTCAAACGCCTTATGCCCTGTCCGACAAAGCATGCTGGCAGGGAACGGTACGTGATACCTGACTTTCTTGACGGCCACGAAGAACGCGCATAGCGATCTCGTGGCCGTTGCACGTCCCCGAATTAGAGAACCTCTCTCCAAGCATTTACGTCGACGACATCTGGGCATCTCCCATGTCATACGAGCAGAATAAGATTACAGTCTCCGGCGAAACGCGTCAATGGACCATAGACACGGCGTTTCTTCGGAGTAAAGTCCCCTGGGTTCGAGAGGCGCCGGATCGACTCGATCGCGAAATCCTCGCTATGTCTGAACCAGGATTCGATGGATTGCTTCTGGTGTTTTCCGATGCTGATGGCACCTACGCGCGTCTTTGTCCGTACTGCGGAGATATCATCGTTCCATGTCAAAGTGATGCCAGATGCGTGAGTTGTCATCAAACCCCTGACTTGCGCTATCATACGGACCGAATCGGTTTTGCGGGATCCGTCGCCACGCAGGTTGGGCAGTTAGATGATTTCGGGGATACTGAAGGGCGTCCCTTCCTGGAATCACTGATTCAACGAACGCTCGACTTACCCGATGGAGATCGTCTGAAATCGTGGTACCACAGCTACTTTCTGACACGCGATAACAGAATCTGGTTCGTACCGCAACTGGTGGCTATCTTCCCTGATGCATGGCCAGAAGGATCTCCCGATGTGTATCTGAGAAGCACTTACTTCGATTTACTGGCAATACCCCACGCAGGGATCTTCGATACGAGCGGAACACATTGTCGAATCCTGGAGAAGGTTCCAGGCAACCAGGATCTGCTCGCGCAAATTCTGCTCGACCAGGTTGTTCCCCGGTTCGCCATAGATCTGATGATGGCTGATCTTGGGGCCCAGGATCTGCTCGATGACGTGTTGATAACATTGGAGAATGAGCTGGGTATTCAGGATAGGCAGAAGATTCTCGACAGTGTTTACCGAAAAGGTAAAACCGGGGCGTACGACCCTTTCACCAGATTATATAGACAGTTCACATCGCGGACTTAGGCAGGAGGAGACTGGTATGCCTTTGCTATGTCTGGATGTACGTCCGTCGTGGAGATCAGCTCGAGAAGAGCTCCATGAAGTTCCCGTGCCTTATCTGCATGATTGTTCAATACGTTTAATTCCTGTCCGGGATCCTCCGTTAGGTTAAACAGTTCGTCCTTTCTTCGTTCGGGCATACCGGTCATGGGATAGGTTTCTTCTCGCACGGGCGGGCCCTGATAACTAAGTTCTTTGTTTGGCCAATAGACTAACGTCCAGTGTCCATCGGTCACTGTCGCAGGTACCGTCCCCCACTGGTCGTCCAGATTTCGGCCGGTTACAGCATATTGTCTGTGAGCATCGGCTTTACCCTCCGCCACTGATGCAAATGATGTTCCCTGCAATCCATCCGGACAGGCCATCTGTGTAAGCTGGTTCAGTGTTGGAAAAACGTCTACCGGCTGCACAATGGCCTGTGTCCGGCGACTTGCGATCCCTGGGCCCGACATCATAAAAGGTATGTGGGTCATGGGTTCGTACAGCTGGACCAAGTCCCCCCAAGGCTTTCCTTGAAGTCCATGGTCGCCAAAATAGTGTCCGTGGTCAGACATGAGTACCACGATGGTGTTTTTCATTAGCCCCAAAAGTCTAATAGTTTCAAGCAGGTGGCCTACCCACCGATCCACCATGGTGACCTCCGCCGCATACAATGCTTTCACGTGATTTAGCTCCGCTTCGGTCATGTAGTCACTGAATCCGTAGCAGGGATACATTATGATGTCGCCTTCATATCCGGGATCGTATTGATCTACATAATACTGGGGAGGGTCCCATGGTTCATGCGGATCCCAAGCATCGATCCAGAGAAAGAAGTTGTCACGCGTATAGTTTCTCTCCAACCAGTGACCTGCCTCGGTCATGGTTCGCGCAACCAGATAGTCAGACTCGAATCGTCTTCGAGACTGATTCATAAGGTACCTTCGCAGACCTTCCGCCTTGACCTTGTGCTCAGCCGCTGGAAGTACGATTTCGTCGATGCCGTCACTAATCCATGGCTCACCGCCCTGACCTCTTATCCATTCGATCGATCCGAATCCTCGGTCCAGGAAATTGCCCTCCGTCATGAACATAGGGGTGTCGAATATCAGCCCGGTGGCATATCCAGCCTGGCGGTAGATCGTGGCCATCGTGGGTACGTCTCGTTCCATCTCGTCCCATGTGTTAAATGGATGTCCCCACCGTCCGGTAAACAGGTCTCGACGACATGGAAGCGTGGGAAATGAGCCCGTATAGGCTCTGTCAAACACAAGCGACTCTTCGGCAAACCGGTCGATGTGCGGTGTCTGTGCCCGCGAGAGATCACCAGCGTAGGCTCCAAGATGATCGGTCCGCAACGAGTCCAGCATGATGGTGATGATATTCATATGTCTTAGAATCCATGTGTTTGAAGAGGGTGAGGGAGGATATCCTCCGCAGTGCCTTGATGGTGTCCGTGTTGTCTAATTATGGCGGGCTTCTCTAGGGTGGTACCAGAGTAACGCGCTACCCGGGAGTCATAGCCTTCACATTCTCGCGAAGGTATTTCGCACAGGTCAGAACCATGTGACCAGAGACAAGGACTGATAATTCAGAGCAGTGCACG
>JABIQT010000660.1 GCA_018667995.1 Candidatus Latescibacterota bacterium | reverse complement strand
CGACCTGCGCCACACGATCGTCGAGGACCTTGAGCATGGGACTCAGTTCGTGAGGAAGATAGTGGATCGGAGGCATGCGGTTCAACCAGGTGGCTCCAGCTTCGGGGTGTTCGGATAGTTCATCTACATTACAGAATCGACCGGACGCTGGATCCTGGAAGAACTGACGCGTACCGTAGTACCCCAGGTATTGACCTTCGCAAAAGGTGATCTGTCCCAATCGTCCGCTGGCTACAAGCTCCCGCCAGGCATCGACAAAGCCCCAATAACGCGTCTGCTCTGCGAGATGATACACGAGACCGGTACGCTCCGCTGCGAGCACAATGCGCCAACAGTCCTCCATGGTATGGGAAGCAGGCACTTCTGAGCTCACGTGCTTACCGGCCTCAAGGGCCTGAGCTGCCATAGCTCCCTGCTCCTCGCAGCGCACGCAGAGCGCTACGGCATCAAGGTCGGTATCAGCAAGTACTTCTTCGTACGTCTGATATGTAGCCACGTCTCCGCCTTCCAGCAGAGACAGCGCCGGGGCGTGGAGTGCGGCAATGGGATCACAGACAGCCGAGATAAGATATCCGTCCATTCCTTCGAGAAGCTTGAGCCACGCCAGGCCTCTATGTCCCAGCCCGACCAGGCCAATTCGTATGTTCTCGTTCGGTAGTGTCATAGTCTCTCTCATTTCCTACGCCTGCCGAGAAGTGTCATAGTGTCTACTGTACTGGCTCACGGACATTTCTGGCCCAAAGGCGTGCGCAGTGATGGTAGGAAACATCGATCACTTCTATGACGTGCACGCTACCGGATTATAGAGGGTAATGGCAGCAGACGTTAATCCGTGGCCAAATTGTCGACCGTTCGAACTGCATGGCGCCCGATGGCACCTACCTGTAGAAGAACGGTGCGACGATGAGCACAATGGAAGTGATAGCTACGGCAATAGGATTTGTGATGAAATAGGGAAAGAACATCATGATCATGCCGGAGACGATGAAGGCATAGTTGGATGTCTTTTTTCCCGTATATACGTACCCCATGCCGACTATGCTCACGAGGATGACGAAGAAAAGTGTGGTCGAATCCACTGCGGGTTACCTCGCGGTCAATAAAGGGTGAAGCTACTCAGATCGCCTGCAAGATTAAGTATTGTTCGAACGTGTTCCACCAAACTGCTTGAGGGGATGCCGAATGTTAGGAGTGTTCGAGATTCACCACTGCGTGCTCCTCCATAGCTCGATCTGCGGAGAAGCCAATCGAATGCCCTGCCAGAGAATCGTCGAGACTGGTGCACGAAATAGAACGCGGGAGCCCGCGAAGGGTGTTGACAAAATCTGAGACGAGTCTCAGGTCACCACCACCGTGCCCACCGGTGGCACCATGCATATCCCCAGTCTCATTTAGGTCAATGATCTCCTCCGTATACTCACATCCGGGCGCGGTATCGATGTGGCGAACGATGATGCGGCTATCCTCAAATACGCCCTGGATTTCGCCCTTCGTTCCCAACAAATGTATAGAGCGCGAAGGGCGAGCGGTCCCGCCGACCATATTGTGCGTCGCGGTAGAGCCATCTGCGAAAGCCACAGCCACCGACTGATGATCGACGACATCGTTATCACAGCGCCACACGCATCTGCCATAGGGGTTGTCTGCCTTAAGAGACGCTTCCTTTTGTGCCAAGCTCGGGCGCTCAATGTGTTCGAGCGTATCCCAGACGTAGAAGGACCATCTGTCAGGATGATCCAGGTAGTGCTTCCGAGCGGAATAGAGGCAGTTGGACTCGATCTCGCAGTCCACGAGACAGCGATAGCCTGCACCTTCAGGCATATTCTCCGGCCTGAAGTACATATTGCTGCCGAATGACGCTACGGAGCTCGGAGAGATACCACTCTTCATCCATGCCAGCAGATCGAGATCATGGCAGCATTTGGACATGAGCATGGATGATCGACATTTGTCTTTATTATTCCACTTACCCCGCACAAATCCAACAGCCATATGATGATAGCTCACGTGTTCCGTGGTTTGTATGTTAATAACATCACCAATGGCACCATTCATAACGAGCTCACGAACCGTTCGGTAGAATGGGGCATACCGAAGCACGTGGCAGATTAGCACCGTTCGTCCCGTATCTGCCGTCGTTCGAGCCAGCTCGCGCATCTCCGTCTCACTGGTTGCGAGGGGCTTTTCCAGTAGCAGGTCGTATCCTGCCCTCAACAATGGCAGAGAAGTTGGTACGTGATGATGGTCCATGGTACCGTTGATGACGGCATCAGCCATTTTGGGTTGATTTGCCAGTTCCTCCGCTGATTCGAACCAGTGCTGCCGTGGAATCTGGTACTTAGCGGCTACCTGTTCTCGGCGTCGGGCGACTGGATCGGCAACACCGACGATCTTCAGCTCATCCGGATGCGCTATTGAATAGGAGGCATAGTGGAGCGAGCGATGTCCGGCACCTACAATGACTGCGGTTACGGGTTTATCTGACATTCGTACCTCATGAGGGTATTTTCCGGCGATAGGGTCATTAAAGTCAGGTACTGCTTGTCACCTTCAAATTCGGCGATCCAATCCTGTGCCACGGTTATGGTAGTGGAGAGGCAAGAGCGACCGTAAATGGTGTCCTCACGTATGGCCGACTCCATCGGGCATTCTGAATCGCACTGCAAGACTCTCGAATTTTGTATGATAGTGTTTGGAGGCAGAGACAACAACAAGGAATCCATTCAGCTGATTTCCAGACGGCAGGCTCCCGGGTCGGAGCTGCAGCATGACCGCCTTCACATCATTGAACGACCGACGGATCCCCCAGTATACAGACCTGGTCCGAATCGACAACACGGCTGGAAGGAACCGGAAGTTAAGGTCGAACGGTGAGGCTGTTACTTCAAAACTACAGATTCCCTGTCCTATGGCCCGATCTCAATCCGGTGGACGATTGCCTTCGGTGAATACCTGAGTGTATGTCCCCTCCGACACAGAATATACCTCACGTGCCTGACTGAAGTCATTTCCCATCATCGTCACATCTGAGGTACCGTCCTCGAACTCCAGGAATGTCCCCGTATCGGACGGAGCGCGACAACCATGAATAAACGCCCGCTGTACGTTGCACAGCCGAATCGCGGCTTCCTGAGAGGGTAGAGCTTGTCGTCCGCTAAAGCCATCTATCACCAGGTCATCGACCGATACACACCGTAGAGCGCTGCCCCAATCGGGCTCTTCGGGGGTATTCCAGGTAAAGTGTACGTTCCTCAAGGTGAGCTCTTTTACAAACCTCAGATACATAGCATAGGGTGCACCGTGAAATCCATAGATGGGGTACGGATCAGGCGGATTGACGTT
>JABIQT010000807.1 GCA_018667995.1 Candidatus Latescibacterota bacterium | reverse complement strand
GTTCGTCGGCGAGTTCCTCACCATCCAATCCATGAGACCGAAGCGCATTAAGCCATGCCTGCCGCCGAAAGACAGGCACCCAACTGCGCAATGCGCCCAGGTTTCTGTCATCCCCTGAAAAATCACCGGCCAGCGCCTCCGACGAGCTTATGCCAATATCCAGACAATAACTTCGCACGGGACACTGCGCACGCCAGAGGGTCCTGGCTCCATTTGCTATCGTAGCCGCAAAGGACTCGGGACCGATATGGTACCTGCTGGCAAGGGCATCCGCCACAGCCCCATAGGTTTCCATATCGGAGCGTTCCTCGTACATAAGTGTATCATCGAGATCAAAAATAACATTCGAAATTTGCATCTATATCCCAACGGGTTGGGGGAAATCTAAATTCGGTGCTACAATTCGCTGATGAAAAATAGGATCTGCGTGACTGGCAGTTTCGGCGATCGGGAGTTCAAGGCAGCGGTGACCTCGGATAGATCGAGAATTGAGAGAATCGTCAATCGTCGTGGAACCAGATCGACCCAGACTTTCAAAGGCCATTTTCACCTGCCAGATGGAACTCCACTTATTGGACATCAGGGGTAACATGCGGATTGGTCTCAGGACGAATCGGCTCCATTTCCATCTCGGATCAGCCGCTCGCTCTTTGCTTTCAAAGATACAATCGTTGATTGTATCTCTTCCAAAACTCCGCCTATATGGGACAGAGGTATGTTGGATTGCCTCATAGCTGCTGGTTCTCGTCTGTACGCGAAAGAGATTGATCAAGATTCGACGATACTATAGTTCCAGAAAGATGCTGACGCTTAGTAACCGCGAGTACATTCTGACAACGTGCCAGAACGCAGCACTTCTTCGATTTGTGCATCAAAGCGACGATGGACCCCGGTAGTGAAGCCCCAGGCTATTCGGCGCCCCCTTGTGCCACATGAATTGAAACACGGTACTCTACTCATCGCCGTAATCTGTAAGCCATTGGGACCATTGATCAGATACCCCATCTGTAAGTTTCATAGGATGAGAGTGATGCAACAGATGCGCTATCTCCTGATCCATACCTGGTCATCCCAGACTTTTCCAGACTGCTGTGCCAAGTTGCTTTCAGTTCAAGCGCTTCTCGACCCCGATTCTTCATTGACCTCACGATACCGCCGGTTTCCAAAAACCCGCTTAGTTCGACGGTACCTTTTGATACACAACCCCTGGTAAATCATGCCATGAATAATCCAGTAACTCCCGCTCAGACTACTTGTCTCCAACTATGTAGGCGTAGACATTAAGAGGGCTTCTTCCGAACCGGAGCTGGGATTCATCCTCCAATTCGCCGATCGACAATGGTCAATGGTTGTGGATATCGAATGGGGCCAAGAGGGGTCTCGATTGTGGGGGTGGCCTTAAGACTGATCTTCTTTGGCTCACCGCCTTTTCCAGCAAATGACAGCGCCAATTGGGTGAGATCTTTGACGTTGCCGTCGAAGAATTCTATCAAGTCGAACGCCATGGTCACGGGTATGTCCTGTGGCTTCCCGGGTTCCAGCAGGAGATTCGGGTCCAACCTGCCGCTGACGGTCTGTTTGTCCTCAAGGAAAAGTGTCCACTCCAGGCCAACAAGTCTCGCCGAAACATTGTTGCTGGCGGGGTTCTCTGCACGCACATGAACAAGAAATTCAACGGGAAGTGACTTCTGTGAAAAAGCGCGGGCTATCCTTGTCACGTCGAGCAGCCCAAAATCCTTATACGAATTGACGTTGGCCATGTTGACCCCGGCCATCCTCAGACCTGACACTCCGTCCAGACTGAAATCTACCTTCCCAAGTGCGGTGAACTGTTGTATTGCTGCGCAACCTGCCATAGAACAGTAGATAAATACAGAAATCAAAATTGCTCGTTTCATAAGCTGTCTGTTGTGCTCCCTGTTAGTGATGTTCGCCATTTCAAATTTTGGAAACATCAAGAAAATGGTGTTTGGAATGGTAAACTCATCGTTAAAACACATCTGTGACAAGTGCCCGCGGTGATGCGCGCCTTGAGGCATCCAGCGATCGAGGATGTCTTCTTTGTTTTCTCGATATGATGACCGACATAGTCGGTAGAAGGTGACGAACCGCTATTGATCTTGCGTGAGTAATTCGGAATAAGCGGTTTCGTACTTCTGGTGCAGCGACAAGGTTTCGCAGCGACTCAATATTGCCGATAAATCCGCAATTCATGCCGCTATCCGGATTCTCTGAAACCAGATCCACCTTACCTCATGTACGCTATCGGATTTCTTGCAGACAAAGAGGACCCTCTTGCGCCGATGAATAAGCCGCCGCAATCTATCGACGGTTCGCGCGAATGCAACATTCGACCTGCCCGGTCATGCCAAACATTGATTAACCTCCGTTCTGCGCTCGTTCTCTTCTCGATAAGATGCTCTCCCACGGCTGGACCCCGCATCTGTCCGCCCACGATTGGTAATGCATAGAGAGACTGGCTACCTTTTCCGGATATCGTTCAGCAAGATCGTCCATCTCGGTCCTGTCGATCTTCATGTCGTATAGTTCCCAGGCACCGGCAAACTTACGTACCAGCTTCCAGTTCTGATACCGCACAGCGCAGTTACCCTCATGCTCCCAATAAAGCATTTCCCGGAGTGAGTCTTCATTCGCGAATATGGGCTGTATAGAATAGCCCTCATGGGGAATGACACTGTGGCCCTCACGGAAATCGGGGTAGGATGCCTGCGCAATATCCAAGCAAGTAGCCATGATATCAGGCAACTGAGCAGGCTGATCTCGTAATGCGCCAGAGTCAGTAATGCCTTCTGGCCAATGTGCGATCAACGGAGTCGCAATGCCACCTTCATGGACCCAATGTTTGTACTCCCTGAAGGGCGTATTGCTGAGATTTGCCCACGGAACACCGTAGCTCTGATACGTTTCCTCACCACCCGGCATAATCTCGGGATCGTTTCCGACCTGGATGGTTCTTCCGTCACGAGTCGTTGCATGTGCGATACGACCTCTTACAAAATTCGCCCATGCCGGTTGGATTTCTTCGGCACAACCTCCATTGTCCGCGAGGAAGAGGATTAACGTATCATCCAGTCTTCCAGCCTCTTCGACCGCGGCAATGATTCGGCCGATTCCCTGATCCATCCGATCAATCTGAGCAGCATATACTTCCATCCTGCGTTGTTGCCAGGGCTTGTTCTCAGCCTGTGTCCAAGCAGTCTGAGTAGCATCCCGAGGAGTCAGCAACCAATCAGGGTGAATGATCCCCGAGTCGACCATTCTTTTTAGTCGTTCGATACGGAGCTGATCCCAGCCAGCCTTAAATCGCCCATCGTATCGACTGATGTCGTCTGCAGGAGCATGCAGTGGCCAATGAGGAGAGGTATATGCCACGTAGGAGAAGAATGGTTGTGAGGGTGCAGACTTGGTATGGCTGGAGATCTGTGATACGGCCTCGTCAGTAATCGAATCCGTAAAGTAGAACGGGCCGTCTGGTGGATTTATTCTTTTGTTATTTATGGTTAACGTAGACGGGTTGTAATAATCAGATGCACCCGTGATGATCCCGTAGTAATCGTCAAATCCTCGCTGACATGGCCAATTGTGCTTAGGTCCGTCAACGTGCTTTGTTACGTGCCATTTACCCGACATGAAGGTAGCGTAACCGGTGTTTTTCAGGACTTCCGCAATTGTCACCGAGTGGCCACTAAGGTCCCCCAAATACCCATCAACACCATCATCATCTACCATGTGGCCAACATCCGCTTGATGAGGATGGAGACCTGTAAGAAGGGAAGCTCTTGATGGGCAGCATCTCGCTGTGTTGTAGAATTGCGTGAACCGTAAACCTCCCGAGGCCAGGCGATTCAGATGTGGCGTGCACATCTCGCCCCCATAGCAGCCAAGGTCCGAGAAGCCCATGTCGTCG
>JABIQT010000532.1 GCA_018667995.1 Candidatus Latescibacterota bacterium | reverse complement strand
GAGAGCGCTTGACGAAGCTGCCTACACCCGTCCACCTGCGGGTAATTTCCACCCCCACATGACCGCATTGTCCCGGAGCTGTGCGGATGGCACATAAGCTCGCGATTGAGAGTGATCTCGTGACGGCAGAAATGGTGGAGGCGACGACCTTCCAGGACATGTCTGTTCAGTACCAGGTTCGAGGGGTCCCGAAGGTAGTCATTAATGACGAGGCAAGCTTTGAGGGCAATCTACCCGAGGAGATGTTTGTGGAGCAGGTGATGACGGCAGTTGGTGCCTAGGAGAAACACAAGGATCATTAAGAAATGGCTCAATAGCTCCCTCTTAGCAGAGCGACCTGGTCCGACCTGTCCAGCCGCTTGGCCAGACTGAGTGGCGTATTCCATTGTGCGTTCGAAGCCGTCACATCCGCACCCGCCGTCAAAAGAGCTTCTATGACGGCGTTTCTGTTTTCATGATCCTGCCACCAGAATTCCGCACCGTATATGGCCCAATGAAGTGCCGTACCACCATGGGGAGCATCCGTCGCGTTTACGTCGGCGCCATGATCAAGCAGGAGTCTGATCATTTCCATGGAACCGTTGAATGCCGCGGTGATTAGAGGGCGCTTGATATCGTTGTGGCCGACCGCATCTATATCCGCTCCAAGATTCAAGAGTAACTCGGCCATTTCGGGCAAACGCCAGAACACGGCAATATGTAGAGGAGTCACATGCCCACGCAGCATATCACGCTGATGTGTCCTGCTATTTACCAAGCCAGGCGATTTCCTGATTAGATCGGTAGCCCGATCCCTGTCGTCCAGGGCACAGGCGAGAAACACATCATCTACCTGAGCGCCCATCTCCACTAAATGCCGGGCCACGGCGTTATGCTCTGGCCGGTCCCGCCAGCGAAGTCCGACTCTCCACCGTAACGGAGTGCCGCCATGAACTGCATCCTTTTGGTTCAGGTCCGCGCCTGCATCGAATAGCATACGCGAGGCGCGCACGGACCCGGCAAAATGTAACGCCATAGCGCCGTCTGGACCGATAGCCTGAGCGCCCCCTTTTCCATGTTCAATAAACCATGATAGCTGGTCCACATCTCCCACCGCTGCTGCTGTATAGGCGTCGATTCGTGCGCCTCGTGAAATCATGAAACTCGCCAGCGCATGGTGTCGACCATCTAGCGCACGAGATCCGAATGCCAGCGCCATGTGCAATGGTCGCCAGCCCGATGTGCCCAGTTGCGCGTTAATATCGGCGCCGTTTGCCAGCAGGAGATCGATGATATGGTGGTGCTCTTCCGCCGATTGATGCAGTTGCATCGCTGCCCTGTGCAACGGCGTCCAATTCTCCTGGCCCCAGAGCCACGCCGCGCCTTGCGCAGGCCCCCTTGCCGTGGCTAGGGAGCCATCTTCGCTCAGCAGGGCCTCCACCTGTTGCACATCCCCAATCGTCTTCGTCCTGAGCAAGTCATGAAGACGGGAGGCAAACGACGTATTTCGGGAGAGGCGCTGTTCATATAGATTCTCACGAACCTGACTGATCATAGTGCGCTTGAGTTTCTTGCGGGCGTACTGAAGGCGTTTTTGTACTGTCGTTACGGGGACTTCGAGAAAGTCCGCCACATCCTGTTGCGCATATCCATCGATGTAGAATAGCGTGGTGACCGTTCGCTCATGCTCGGGTAGAGCTTGTATCGCATCCATGACCTGGCGCTGCAACTCACGCCGCTCGACGATAACAGAGGGATCAGCTTCCGGATCCTGAATGTGGTCTACCGACTCATCGAGGGTCACGACCGGCAACCGCTTTCGGCGCGTGACTCTATTACATTGTGTGCGTACTATCTGTCGAAGCCATCCGGGAAACGCGGCAGCGGTTTCAAGTCTATCGAGCTCCTGATAAGCTTTTAGAAAGGTCTCTTGAGCAACATCCTGAGCCAGATGAAAATCCCCCAACACAGCGAAACTATAGGCGTAGACCATATCCTGGAATCGACCTACCAGCACCCCAAATGCACGGTGTCTTTCGAGTCTCGAAGTCTCAGGACACTGCGCAATCCGCACTAACGATTGAACTTCGTTCATATGGATTCTCGTAGCTGATAGCATTGGCTTGCACGACGTTATATTCTCTAAGAGCCATGTTAGGCCGTGGAGTTGCCAATTATGTTACGAATACAGCATATTTGAACTATTCAGAGATGGGTAGAGGTACCTCGCCCATAAGCGCCAATACGTTCTCATCCACGTCCAGGAAGAAGGCCATCCATAGTTCGTGGTCCGGCATCGATGCAACTTTATGTGGTGCACCGATAAATGCAACGCCTCTCTCACGCAGAGAGTCGTAGACGTTCTCTATGTGATCCACTCGGTAGTAAATCACCGAGGCTGGATGATCAAACTCTTCCCTTTCTGGCAATCCCAGCATCAATCGAACGCCTCCGCAGTCGAAGAATGCCATACCGGGGACTTGAAACAGGAAGGTCATTCCAAGAGTATCTCTGTAGAAGGTGACGGCTTCTTCCAGATCATGTACGTTTATAGCTATTTGACCAATCTGGGACAGGCCGACACTATCTGAAGTTGACATCTACCTCTCCTTGAAAAGGCTGAAAGTCGCGAACGGCCACACTTATGTCAGAATGATGTATTCAAGCTATTGCATGACGAAGACATGGACAGCGTTTTTCCACCTGCGATTATCAATCCCAAGCTGCTATGTCCAAAGTGGCACCGAGCTCAAACAAAAAACCCGAAGGCGGAAGGCCTTCGGGTTTCGGTCTACCTTGAGTTACCAGGGATCAGTCACTCTCGGGCATCGGACTTATCTGTATTAGGCCGGTGTCATCCGAATTCTGCACCACAGGTTCGTCAGGGCTCTTCTCCAGCACTTCATTGAGAACGCCCAGGAGCAGGTTGATATCCTTCTCATGCCCAGCCGCAACCTGGGCTATGGTATCTTCATCGCCTATGGCGGATTTTGAGCCGCTGCGCATGTGGATGCTCGCAAATACGTCTCGAATACCTGGATGCATAGCCATTGCGTCGCGGACCTGGGTCGTGGCCTCAATCTGCATCACTTTTCCGCCGTGCTGCATCATGAGGTGCACCTGGCGCCGTGATTCTTTCAGCTCTTCACGGATCTCCCGCACACCTCGGCTCAGGTCGAATACGAGACTCCGTAATTTGACTAGCTCTACCTGAAGCTTGTTTGAACGACGCCAGGCGAGAAAAGAAACCACCAAGGCCACCAGCGATAGTCCGATCAAAAAGTAAATCATTCCACTCCCCTAAGATTTCTCCGATACTGGCCGCTGTGTTATCCCGTAACGACTCATCATCTCCACCAGTTTTGTATTACCAGACTGCTCAGCTGCGCGGGCATGCTCCCAAGCCAAGTCGTATCGTTCCTGGATGATATATATCTCACCCAGATTCTTATGCGCCTTGGCATAGGAGCCATCCAGCTTGATCGCATGCTTATAGGCATCTATAGCGGCCTCGACCTTGCCTTGGCTATAGTAAAGTATGCCAAGATTATAGGCACCCTCAGCAAATTCCGGGTACTGGACATTCACAGTCACCTGCGATTCAACTGCTCGTTTTACATCGTAATCCACGTCGAATTCAGCAAGACGACGAAAAAAACCCTTTTTACGAGCATCTGTGTTGCCCATTTCAACAACCCGTCCGGAGATGTTCAGCAAATTGTTCGCGTGCTTCGGCGAACTGCTGAGCAGAATTAGCGATAGCAGTGGGCTCGTCTATCATCAGCAATCCGGTCTCGTCATCCGGTGTCACAGTAACGCCAGCAGCCTCTTCCAATTCCAGAGCTATCCTTGATATATGCTCACGGTCCTGTTGAATCTCCCGGTCCAAAGCTTCGACCATCTCCCCTATCATACGGACGTCATCCGGAGAGAAATCCTCCAGAGAATCAATAAACATATTTGTCCGGCTCAGCATGTCCATCAGTTCGGCACAAACATGAGACTCGTGATCGATAGTAGGATCTGGGGAGAACTGTGCGGTCTCCGTGGCGGATTCCAGAACACGTTCGGAGGCCGTCTCGTTGAAGTACCGCCACCTGTCGAGCATTAAAGAAGCACGGTAGCGTGTTTCGTCGAGGGAAGCAGCCCATCCGAAAACTTCTTGGCGTGTGTGACCGCGAAGGCGAATCGCCAAACTCCGGAGCATGTAGATCTCAGTCTGAAATTGGCCTATGAACGCGTGCAGGCATCCCAGATACTGAGAGCGAGTTAGGGATTGTTCCACATCTAACAGCATACTACATCCTCTTTCGGGCAATCAATAGTTATCGGTGCCAAATTGATCGTGGAATAACTGTCATTACAGATCTGATGTCGCAGATGTTTCCGATTGCATTGAATTAAGCCACTTCCACAATCAGATAGCCGGAAACTTTGGCTTTACTCCATACTATGGATGCTGGAACCACTGCGCCATTTCTGTAGTCACGAACCATACCTCCGGTTCGTTCGAAAAGAATGAAATTCTTACCAGGCTCCAAGTCGCAAACAAGTACACCGTTATCGCCAGATATCTGCCCCTGGGGATAGTCCGAGAATATGGGATTGCCCTCGTCATCCGCCTCCGTCGATACACCATAATCATAGGTATCCTCCCAACGTGGCGATATACTGATGAGATCTTCCTCCATGGTCACTTGGACGGCTATCTGCCCTTCCCCGGTCGTCATCGTGTCTGCATCATCCCAGCTGATGAAACGTGGAAATCCCGGGAGCCTTTTTTTCGGAACACTTCTATCGATTCTCATATGCATTTCATGAGTAGCCATACTATGTCAACATCTCCTCATGGTCCGCCAACATGGCCTCTGCTATGGTGGTGGCCATTTGCTGGGGTTTTCTCCGAGCTCTGAATTCATGTTTCGCGGCCTGCCAAAGTTCGTGGATGCTCGACTGACGCAAGAGCAGTTCATCCAGTTCCTCGTCTTCGATGGAAGTGCCAGGTGGAAAATTCAATTCGCAGGCCTGAAGACGGTCAGGTTGATCGGGATCGAATAGTGGAATTCCCCATTTTCTACAGACAACGGGTCGCGCGTCGTAAATACCACAAGCCCCATCTATCAATGCGGGACAGGGCAGACGAAGACCATGCGTAGGTATCTCGCTATCGTCAGGAAGATCGGTTTCGTGTGCCCGTTCGTCCAAAAGGCGTTGACGCTCCTGCCGGTAGTCTTGTGCACGTTTCCGCAGTGCGGCGCGGGACTCCTCATCCATTTTGTTGATAGCCGCCGATATAACAAATGAGTCAAGCATGGTTATGCGAAACATCTGACTGCAACAAGAAGAGCACCCACGGCCGCACTGCATCCTATCACCATGCAGATCGACGTTCCTGCTAAATTCCTGTTCCACAAGGAGCAGGACTTCACGGTATTTAGAGGGTAGTGGATCCATGCAAGCCCTGCCAAGGATGCGGGTTGCCATACTTCAGAAGCTCTGCGAATCATTAGGGCCCTGACGAGACCACCCGCATGCCAGAATTGGTGATAGACACGGCTCAATCAGCATGAGTAATCTCACGGCGGGGTACCAGTTTTCCACAATAGACAAAGCCGCAGGCATGTAGAACACGCCTCCGGCTTTGTGTCATTGGATTTTCAACTGTAGCTATACGTCGGCGTCAATCTGCAACAAACTCTCACCGCGGGGCTGCGTAGCCGGAATGGGGCCGCCTTCAAGAAGTCCATTGAGGGCGGCCAACAGAGCATCAGTGTCTATATCATAGGACTCGCATGCGGGGCCCAGAACGTGATGATCGCTGATCGCACAGCTGGAACATCCACCCAGATGAAAGTTCGCCATAACGGAAGCTGCATCCGGATGAAAATCGAGGACCTCCGCCACCGTCATATCGGCATGAAATCGGCTCGACCCTGTGGTGACGCGTTTGGCCGCAGTCCGTCGCACTTCTTCTATCTTCTGCTCAACGATATTTGCAGAGGCTGTCACGTGACTCCGCAACGAGGTCATTTCCTCGTTAGAATCGACGACGGCCTTCTGCAATTTCACGACTTTGAGCCAGCCAACTCCTGCTATTAGCAACGCTATAGCAGCAATAATCTCAGCAATTCCCATACTAATGGAAGCTCCTATACAATCGCTGGGATATGATCTCCAAGCGCTATCTCCAAGTCTTCCGACTCTATTGACTCACCATTGTTCAGCCTGTCAAGAATGCCTTCGATCAACTGTTTGGCATCATCCTTCTTGAACTCTTTGATAAATCCGTCGTAGAAATGATCGCCTGCAAGCGCCTTATCGATCTCTTTGTCCCGCGTATGATCGTTCAACTCGGTGAAGTAAACGACACGGTATTCTCCGGTCATTTTCTCCCGGTAGATCTCAAACATAACTTTGTTGGTTTCGAGCATCTTTCACTTTCCGGATTTAATGCCAGCCTGAATAACGTTGACTTGCGAACTAACCGCCACCCCCGCCACCTGCAGCCGCCACGCCCTCTTCATACTCGTACGCACCTTGCTCAGAGCGGAGCTGTTGTTCCAGTTCCTGGAGTTTCTGGTCGATTTCTTTACGTTTCATATTATTATGTACCATGTCTTCACGATAACGCTTGAGGAAATAGGCGATGGTCTCCACCCGGATACGAATGGATCCAGTGGGTTTGTTCTCATCTATATCCTTGAACGAGAAGTACGGCGTACCCGACCGCTCGATGATCTCCTCAATGACCGTGTAGGTAGGCGCATCATGGCCGCACTTGAAGCTCGACATCTCCAGAGCAACAAGGTTCGGATGACGTGCGGTGAATTTCGCAGCCCATACTTTTCGCGTAGTATTCTCGCTATACGAGTTCTTCCATACGTCTTCTACATCAAGAGCAAATTCGGCTACGGAGAGCACTTCCCCCGTTGCCTTGTTGATAGGCTCTTTTCCATGCTCTTCGACGTAGGCGTCGTAGTCAACCTGCCAGAGACGCGTCAGGATATCTTCGTCTATGGGCAAAGAATCCATGGTGAAGACGGGGTATCCGATCTTCTGGAATTCCTCGAGTATTTCGTGGTTACAGCCGGGATCGTTGTGATAAGGTCTACCGAGCATCACAATACCTAGCTTATCTTCCGCTTCCAGTTGGTCGATCACCTCGCGGCCGGACCGGAGTAGAAATTCGTTGTAGGCGTTCAGTGCTTTGAACGATTCTACCACAGCCCGTTGATTCTCTTCCCAAGACAGTCCGAGATGGTCCTTGAACTGATCGTACATCTGGCGTTCAAAGTGCCTATATTCGCTGGTATTTATGAATGTATCCAGATAGACAATCCCCAATTCCTCAAAGAGATTGCTTTCCTTGGTGAACGCCGCCTTGGCTGCCTCTGGGGTTGTCGCCACCGTGGGGCATGAACGACGTGCCTGTGTGTTAACAAGCGGACCTGTCAGGCAGTCAATCATCGGAAAGAAGATGATGTCCAGAGGCTTCTTCTTATGATGCACGTGCAGTAGATTATGAATGTGCGGAATGGCTAGCTTGCTCGGAAAACACGGGTCAATTGCACCGCGTTTGGCGCCTTCTTTATAGAGTTTTTCATTCGTAAAGTCGGAAAACACGAGGTTCTTCCGGCTAACTCCGAGACTCTCAAAATACGCGGTAAAGAGCGGCGTTTGGGAGTACATATTCAGTACTCTGGGCATACCGATGCGGATGTTTGCTCTCTGCTCCATAGCCGTCTTGCGCTGTCGTGTCTTCTCCATCATGATACCCAGCTTAGGCTTGGGAGGCTGATCCGCGACAATTTCAGGCTTGAAAGACTTGAAGACTTTTTTGGCCGAGATCTCCACAAGATTGATGTTCGCTCCCATGACCTCGTCCAAGCCCTTCTTGATCTCGCGCATGTCTTCTACATCTTCGACCAGGCCTTTTTCACAGGAATTGCCCACAATCAAGCGCTTGTGTCCAGCTACGAGAGGCACTTTCGACTTCTTCTTGGCTTCATCGATTTCATCACTCTCAGAGACTTTGACATCGATAAACGTCCTGAGACATTTATTCTTGCAGAAGAAGCACCGGGTGCCTTCGCTACGATGGGTATCATAGGTAATGTACTTCACAGCATCCAAACCGATAAACTCGGTTTCCTTACCATTCTCCCACAGCCGTACAGCTTCTATTCCAGCACCGATAGCTCCACTTTCACCACAATGCTTATGGACGATAACGTTCGGCTGTTCCGGTTTTCCCTTGAATCGTGACTCAATGAAATCCACCTGAGCCTTTACGGCCGCGAGGTTGTTCTGCGTCCCGCCCTGAAGTACAAAGTTGGTACCAAGCGCGGCCAGATTCGGAATCTGTGATACATAGAGCCAGATATTCTTTGGCAATACATTGGCGAGGCCCGCCATGATTTCTTCGGGCTGCCATCCCTGGCGCTGAAAGTCTACAATATCGGATTGCATAAATACAGCGCACCCATAACCGAACATGGGCATCGATTTTGCATTGAAGGCCGCATCGGCGTACTCCGTCACTTCAAAGCCGAAATCGGCTGCGGTGCTCTGCAGGAAGTAGCCATTCCCTGCCGAACACTGGGTATTCAATTTGAAGTCCTTGACCTGCCGATTCTTGAGGATCATGATCTTGATATCCTGACCACCCACATCACAGATCACATCCACATCTTCATAAAAGTGCAAAGCAGCTTCTGTGTGCGCTACCGTCTCTACCAACGCTACATCGGCAGCCAGTACGTCTTTCAGAATATCTTTGGCATACCCCGTAGTTCCGACCCCCATGACCTGCAGGGTGGCGCCCTGAGCTTCCACCTTATCGCGCAGCTCCTGGAACATCTCCATGGTGTCTTCAATGGGATTGCCTTTGGAAAGCTGGTATGCCTTAACCAGTATGTCCCTGTTCTTGTCAAGGAGTACGGCTTTCGTAGAAGTGGAGCCACCGTCCAGGCCAACGAATCCCTCCACGACTTCACCTGGCTTGAAAGTGGCCTCGACGAATGCCTCGCCCTTCTGCTTCTCTTTGAAGGCTACTAATTCATGGTCGGTCTTGCTCAGGCCGAATCCACCTGCCTTCTTCTTCTCTTCGAGACGTCCTTCGTTGATGTACCACTCTAGATTCTCGTATCCCTGATAGACCCCGATATCGTCGTTCTCATCCTTACCGAACTCGACCGCACCGATTGCCGCGAAATACTGAGCATTCTCGGGTGTCTTGATGAGATCCATGGGGTCAACACCCTCGGGAAGCTGTACGTTACGCTCCTCCCACATTTTGGGGATGTTATACCGCCAGGCGTCCCGCATGCCCTTGATAAAGCAGTTTGGTCCGCCCAAGAGGAGGACTTCTGGTCGAAGCGTATTGCCGCGCGTCAATACAGAGAGATTCTGACCCACAATAGCCTCGAAGAGCGATGCCATAAGTTCATCTCTGGGCACACCCATCTTTTGGAGACTATTGATATCGGTCTCGGCGAAAACCCCACATTTACCGGCGACAGGATGGAGCTTCATGTCGAAGTACTCCAGTTCACATAACTCATCGGCTGGTATGCGCAATTTCGCGTTGATTTTATCTATCACTGCGCCCGTGCCACCGGCGCATTTGTCATTCATGCTGGGGATTTTCTTCTTCTTACCAGTCTCCGGATCTTCCTTGAAAATGATGATTTTCGCGTCCTGACCACCGAGTTCAATGACGGAACCAGCCGACGGATACAGTTTCTCCACGGCCAGGGCCACCGCATTCACTTCCTGAACGAATTTGGCGCCAATCCTCGGTGCAATGCCCGAACCACCGCTACCCGTAATAAAAACGCGATATTGGTCCTGCGGCAGATCAACCTTGTCTTCAATCTGTTTCAAGAACTCCAGCACTTTTTCCGGCTGCTTCGTGTCATGTCTCTGATAATCCTGCCAGAGAATTTCATCGGTCTGGGCATCGATTACCACCGCTTTTACGGTCGTTGATCCTACGTCCAGCCCAACCATCATGCGACGATCTTGTTCACTCATTTATTCGCCTCTCAGGCTTAGTCATGGGGTTCACCCCGTTATCGTCAGCGTCCATGCTATCGGATGTGAACTATCCCGCGGCCTCGCTGTAAGCACCTTCGTCTTTCAATCTCTCAGCTACGTATTTGACCGTGCGTGATGCGAGACCAACTTTACCTTTGTATTCCGGTACGTGAAATACAGGTCGCTTCAGCTCCGGGTTCGCGTCTATATAGGCGCGAACGTCCTGAATCGTCAAACCCGCTTCCTGCAGTGTCTCGTTCAATTCGTTCTTGGTCTTGGCTTTTGCCTCGCCTAATGCCATCTGTACTCTACTATGGGCATTGATCTCACCCTCGCCGGATGTCTCTATCGGCAGGTAGATCATATCCTTGTACTGTTCCACTACCGCAGCCTGTGCGCCGTCGCTTTGTGTGGAGGGCATGCAGCCAAAGGGCTTGACCGAAAGCACCATGTGGGCAAGGTCTTTGTTGCTGTAATAGATATTCTTCGCCACTTCCAGATGGCCTTCTCCGCCACCAGCGCGAGAGTTGTAGAAAGGATGTCCCAGACGCTGGAGCTCATATTGATCGGCCAGATGATGGACCGTACCTCCCATGGCCTCAATCAACCTATTGTACTCACGGTTGAAGATACCCTCGGCAATGGTCATCGCTCCGATCTTCTGCTTGAATTTCAGTTCCTGATTCAGTCGCCTGGCTGGATTGGACCACGATGCAAACTCCTCGCCGCCCTTAACACCCTTACGATCCTTCGCGGCCTGCTTGGCCTGATGAAGCATATAAATAATCCACGTACCTATGGGTTCGACCATGACTTCGGCGCCTTCACCTTCAAGGAACTTGAACATATTGAAGTTACCGTCGCCCTCCGTGGTTTGCGCCCAGAATTCGCCTGTTATCTTGACGATCGGTTTTGCGCGCAGCCGGTCAACTTCAATGGCATCGAATTTATCCCGTACGTGGTGGAGCGCTTCTACATAATCGTCGCTGAAAAGCTGATCTAGGAATTTACCCAGGAAGTTGGCATTATTTTCGAAACCCGGAAACGGTTTGATCAGTCCGGCCCATTTACTCTCTCCAACCTGGAAACGCTTCTTTGTTTTCATCACGTCGTGCAGATAGTCAATGGACTCTTCAAGCACCCGATCCGTCTCTCCGGGTATCACTTCGTACGGTCGAATCTGATAGGCAAGGCCCGTGACCATGTCACCCACATTCAAGGCATTGAGAATCCCCATGAAGAAGTCGAGATTCATATCAAGGCCGGCTTCAAGTTCTGCCTGATCTATACCGCCCGATTGTTGAAATAATTGTACGCGGAATCCGTCAAAACCGGAATTACGGAGCGCCAAACGGTACTCCGCCTCGTACATACCGAAACGGCACGGACCACAAGCTCCAGCGGTGAGAAATACGTAGTTATTTATGATTTCTTCTTTGGTCTGCCCGGCCTCTTCGAGTCCCTGAAGATACTGAACCAGATTTCCGACCGTAAAATATGTCGGGTTGCACTGACCGTTGTTGCCGTATTCTTTTCCAAGCTGAAACGCATCTACATTGGGTGTAGGTACGTACTCGCACTTGTATCCTAAACCCTCAAAAGCACCGTGTAGTAGATGCTCATGTTTCCAGGTCAGGCCTCCGAAGAGCAGAGTCGTGTGCGATCGTTGATCCTTAGTGAACGGGTTTTCTTGGGGCCGCTTAAAGTGATTGGACTTCTTCTGCTCTAAGCCGGCCTCTGCCATCAACCTGGCTTTCTCTTCAGCCAGTTTCTGCTGAATGGGGTCCACCGTATCTTCGACCGATGGCGCAATGGCTAACAACCCTTCACTTAGATCATGATCTGATGACATCTGTACGTCTCCTGAATCTATATAGCGGATTTGCCATGAATCACTAGGACAAGCCGCTTAAATGTGGTACGCAAACGTTCATACCATGGGGACATCTTGGGGGTTTTTATCTGGGATAAGAATAACTAACGGAGTGGTCAAATGAAACATTGTTCCATCCAACAGTCGTGAGGGGCGTTTAATGGGCGCCTGTCACTGTTGATCGGGAGCGTTGGGGGCTGTTGGCTGGGGAGTTTGCCGTGCTAAGGTGCCAATCTCAACTTGGCCTGGCGTGCCGTTTCGCGTAGAAGCGGATTTTCATGGTCCAGGCAGAGGTCTACTTCCGACTCCAACGCGTGTAAACCCAAGATCCCTATTGTGTATACGGCGCAGGATTTCAGCCATGGATCTTCGTTATCCATCAAAGTGGCCAATGCTTCCTCAGGCCTGTCCATGGATACACCCAACATTTCATCGGCATGTTTGACACGCTGGACATCGGTCACTTCCCGATCCAATAAAGCGATCACCAAGCCTCGAAGCCCTGGTTTCAAGACATTGTCCAGGAATTCCAGAGCATTGTCGTAGAGTGCCCTGTCCTTAGATAGAAAGCCGGCATGGGCACTCATCATGTTGTACCCTGGATACTCTAGCGCCATCAGTCGAAAGATGCGTTCAAGGCGCTGATTCATCGATTCGTGCAATGCCAGCAGCATCGAGTCTTCCGGTTTCAATGTTTCGGTCAACACGCCGAGCATCTGAAATGAGCGGTATTGGCCGACGATTTCCGCCATTAGAACGGTGTCTATCATCTCCGAATCGATCGCAAAACCCGGATGCTTCTCGTAGATTCCGTTGATGGCTGCGATGACCTGGTGCCGAAGAGAAGTATCTGCGACCAGCAGGCTCTCTACCAGTGCTTCCTGGGCCGAAGGTGTATCGATGAGGAGAAGGGCACGCGGGATCTCACGCCGCACCTCTATGGCCACGTCCTGATTCGACAGATTGGAATTCAGTGTGTCAACAATCTCGTCGCCAAAAGCACTAAGCGCCGCAACAACATCAGACGTAAGAGCCTGATCGTGCATGCGTTCCAGTAGATGCGGCAGAAACGTGACCTTCTTCATGCTGCCCACGTTCCGGATAGCCTGCCGGGCAACCTCTGTGTTGCTGTCTTTGATCAGTTCTTCCAGCTGATCATCGAAGTGGTCAGGTAAAACGGCGATCAACCGAGCAGCCTCAAGTCTCGTCTCATTGTCCTGTGTGTCCAGTTGCATAAGCATGGCATCGAGTATTGTCTGAGCCGCGACTATGTTCTGCATCTGTCCGGGCCAGGCCAGATAGGCAATCATGGCGGACTGAACGGAGAAGTTGGGGAAATCACCCAACTCCTCCAGACGCTCGAGAGGATCGATCCGGGCATGGTGAGACAGGAATAGCAGGGCCTCGGTTCGGACTGCGATATCCTCATCCTGCAACAGTGTCTCAACCTGTGGCATCACCGTCAGATCATCGGCTATATTAAGAATCGATAGCGCCTTGCATCTAACTTCTGCAGCTGGATGGGCTAGTAAATCGCGCACCGCTGGATGTATAACCGAATGGTTCTCAAGCGCGAACACTTCAAGCGCATAGAGAATCTCCTTGGGATCGCCTGCTTTGAGTCGTGCCGCGAGTACTTCGAGCGCGTTTCGATCCATGACGGGCATCATGGAGTCTTCGGAATCAAGAGTCTGCTTTCTGATATTCTCGGCCAGGGTTGCCACGTAGTGCCTGCGGGCGATGATTACAGCAAAACACCATACGCCGAGAAGAATAAGCGTAATCCAGCTCAATTGGTACGATGTCAGGTGGATAAAGGTGGCAAACACCAGAACAGCTAGTCCGCCCAGACCGTCACCAAAACGCTGAACTACCGTATCAATAAAGGGCTTGATATGAAACTTGGTGTCAGAGGGAACAGGCAGGTAGAGCATTTCCACTGTGGATTTGTCAATGGAGTATCGAAAGATACTGTCAGCCCCTTTGAGCATGACAATGGAGCCAAGCGTACCCGCGATCAGAACACCAAGGGAGCCGGTTATGAGCGCTATGGGCAAAAAGAGCAAGGTGAGCCCCAGGCCCAGTCGTCGCAGAAGCCGCGAAGTCAACAGAAGCTGGATAGCAAGACCCAACAGCCCGGTCATACCCAGGAAGGTACCCATAAAAGCCGCAAGATCATCTTTCTCTGGAATGAATTCCTTGGCAATGGCTTTGAACTGCCATCCTATAATAGAGGTCACCACCGCCGTTAAACATATCACACCGGCAACGGCAAGCAGGTAGGTCGAATCCCAGATGAACCGGACGTTTTGGGTGAGATTCTTCGGTGTTTCGTCACTATTCTGGGCCTCCGAACGATCATCCCGCTTTGTGCTATTCTGCGGATGACGGGTCAGATGCCAGACCAGTCCACTGCAGATTATCAGAAATACAGCGGCAAATAGGAGAAGGCTCTCCGTGCCGAAGAGTTCCACCACACCTCGTGATGAAAAACCACCGGTGATGGCCCCACCTATTGCTCCACTACCAAGAATGCCAAAGACCCGTTTGGCCTCACGCGTGGTGTAGATTTCACTGGCAAGAATCCAGACTTGGCTTGTGGCTAAGGCACCAAAAATCCCGATCCAGATATAGAATGCTGGAAAGAGCCACAGGCTTTGGTGATAGTGAACCAGCCACCAGAATACACCCATCACCACTGCAAATAGCCAGAGACTGCCGATTACGAGAGAATAGAGATTGATTCGAGGATGGCTGCCAATCCGTAGATAGACGGCCATAACGAGTATAACGCATACCGTGATCGATAGATCGGCATACGGCAACATGACGGCAGCGAAATTGTCGAGGAAAAGTACATCACGAGCGACCTTGCTCATAGTGAGACAGGTGATAACGAGAAAATTGTAGAGAACCAGGGGATAGCCCCGGATCAGGTCGCCCTGTTGGAGATGAAGAATACGTTCGAGTAGACGGATCATAGGATATCAGGATACAAAAAACAGGGGCGTACGTGTGCACGTACGCCCCTGCATATTAGTAAGGTCTATGAAGTCTGATCACCATTTAAAGAGGACATTATCAGCGCCGTTCTTGTCAATGAGGCCGCTGATAAACGTCACCAGATTCCGGCGACGCTTCAAGAGCCCATCGATCTCGTAGCTCTGCAGAAAAGGCTGAAGAGCCTCCTTGATGGACAGATCTTCCACGGTCTGCAGGCGATCCCACACTCCCACCTCTATCTGCTTGAGGTACTTCTCGGGGGACTCACGGAGCTCCGAGAATGCTCTGAATGCTCGCGTATGATCGATCATCCAGACCGTAAAAGTCTGATCGATGATGATGTTCCCGGTATTCCGATCGTCATTATAGATCAGATTGTCGAACATCTCTACCATCTGCCAATCCTGAGCCCAACGCACCGGATCAAAGGGTTGAATTCCCTTCTTTCGGCGATCTTTCTCGGTCATCGCGTGCTCAACCCAGATCTGCACCGTTCCCTTCTTGCCGTCAATTCTCCTGGAAATCACCGGAGGGATATTGTTGATACCTAAAACCCCACTCAGGGCATATGCGGCACATTCGAATATACAGTCGTCCCGGGCTTCTTGTAGTCCAATATCACCGGCCGTATAGGTCTTGCTCACGTACCGGTAGATCGCATTCATCTGAATACCGTCTTTTTCGAGCAGGAGCTTCTTGGGTTTGGTGACGCCCTCACCAATATCCTCAATGGAGACGACATCAGCAGTGCGCATGAAGTCCATTACCTCGGCGTCTGTCCTGAAAGGTAGCGGCTGCCCTTTCGCATCCCACCAGATTCGAGGATTCACCGCGGGGACCACGGCGATAGGCGGCCGGGTCGCCTGAGGCGCATCCATGACGGTGGGTTCTATGAAGGTCTCACCCGAAAGCCGATAGACAGCGGCAATTCCGTCATTCTTGATTTCAAGTGCCGATGGCTTACCTCGGTAATACATGGCCGACATGCCGGTATCAATTAGAAACACGGTATTATCGAATCTAGCGTGGATCTTTTTGTTCTTCATAACGGAATGACCGGAGACGAATCGCACATTCTCGCCATATGCTGCACGCAGCTTGGTAAGATGATCTTGTGCTTTGGCATCCTTCCAGTCATTAAAACCACGAAACCAGGTAGGTCCATCGGGACGCCAGGACATCCATTTCATGTGCCCCAGCAGGTCTTTCACGGCGGAAAGTCGATCTCGCTCACCATCGGTCAAACTGGATTTGCTTTGAAGTAAATCTCTCTCTTGCCGAGAGGCCTCCAGCATCTCCTGGAGTGTTGAAGTACGAAGAAATACTCCGTCCTCGACCAGACTTGCCTTGATTCCGTCAAAGCGATCTATATCTCCAGCAATCTCCTCATTAAGCGAATCAAGACTATGGTCCGCCAGACTCGGTGAGAGACCGCCGTGCACAAATACATAATCTCCAAATCGGGCGATGGTACTGTGGTCCCTGAGCCAGGCGCCGTACTTGCCCTCTGGACCAAAGGCTGCTTCTCTTTCTACGAAACCGCGATAATGGGATGCCATCCAGGCTTGCTCGTCTTCTGCGGTCAAAGACGGTGCCGGTTTTCCCAAGACCTCTGCTCGATGGGCCCGCCAGTTCGCATACTCGCTGTACGCAGCCTGTCGTCGATCTTCGGACGCCGCATCAGCAAATGGCGCATAGTTGGAAACGTACCGAAGATCACCCATCAAGTTCATGACCTCGTGATTTCCCAGCAAGACAACGACCTGACCACCCGCAGCAGCGGATTGCTGCTCCAATGCCATGTAAAGATCCAGTACCTCGGAATCCTTGAGGCCACGATCGATCAAGTCACCGACCTGGACCAGTACAGCGTCACCGCCGGTCCAGTTCCGGCCTTCGTCGACGAGACCTGTTTCCTTCAGAATCGAAACGAGCGCATCCACGTCTCCATGAACGTCGCCTATCGCGACGATCCGAGATGGCGTCATTGCCACGACGGGCCAGGTGAATAGGACTGTGGTGATAAGCACAGCCTGCACCATCCGTCGCACACCGATCTTTCCGGTAATGGTCATGACACGCCTCCTGGGTAGTATGATGAGGTCTTTGCCTGAATATTGGAGATCGCTGTAAACACGTTCGTCCGTCGAACGATATGCCTATTCTGCTAGCGCAGCCCGGGCAGCGGCTAGTCGGGCTATCGGCACTCTGTACGGTGAACAGCTCACGTAGTTCAGGCCGATCTGGTGGCAAAATTCAACGGAATCAGGGTCACCGCCATGCTCTCCGCAGATACCGACCTTGAGGTTCTTCCGCGTGGTCCGTCCCTTTTCGACACCTATTTTCACTAGTTCACCGACGCCACTGCGATCAATGCTGACGAATGGATCTTCCGGCCAGATCTCCTGAGAAAGGTAGTCAGGTAGGAATTTTGCGTCGTCCCTTGATAGTCCAAACGTCGTCTGGGTTAAATCGTTCGTACCAAAGGAGAAGAACTCCGCCACTTCCGCAATCTCGTCCGCAGTCAAAGCGGCCCGGGGAAGCTCGATCATCGTCCCCAGATCGTACTCGATCGTAATTCCTGTTTCGCCTTTGACAGCTTCGGCCACAGATCGGACGATCTGCTCCTGGGCCTTGAGTTCGTTCACGTGGCCTACCAGGGGAATCATGATCTCCGGAAGTGCTTTGATGCCCTTTTTCTGGCACTCTGTGGCAGCTTCAAATATGGCACGGGCCTGCATTTCGGTGATCTCTGGAAATACGATTCCCAATCGACAGCCTCGATGGCCGAGCATGGGATTGGACTCCTTGAGATCCTCCACCTTTTGCCGCAGGGCATCCGGAGCCACATTCATCACACCAGCAAGCTCCACGATAGCATCATCCTCGTGCGGCAGGAATTCGTGAAGGGGAGGATCAAGCGTCCTTATGGTCACTGGAAATCCGTCCATTACCTCAAAAATCCCCCGGAAGTCCTCACGCTGCATGGGGAGGAGCTTTGCGAGTGCCGCTCGACGGCCTGCCTCATCGTCGGATAGGATCATTTCACGTACCGACTCGATTCTGTCCTCTTCAAAGAACATATGCTCGGTGCGGCAGAGGCCAATCCCCTCGGCGCCAAATGCACGGGCCGTGGCTGACTGATCGGGCTGATCCGCATTGGTCCTAATCTTCAGACTACGATATTTGTCTGCCCAGGTCATCATGCGATCGTAGCAGTGGTATAATTCGGAGTCCTCAGGGGCCAATGAGCCCTGAAGCAGAACCTGCAATACCTCAGAGGGGATTGTCGGAATGGCACCTTCAATCACCTCGCCGGTGGTACCGTCAATGGAGATGTAGTCACCTTCTTTTACTGTTTTACCACTGACAACCATTTCGCGTTTCACATAATCGATGTGCAGAGCACCACATCCTGCCACGCAGATCTTGCCCATTTGTCTTGCTACCAGGGCCGCGTGACTCGTCATGCCACCCCGGGCTGTCAAGATCCCATCAGCAGCGGACATCCCACGAATATCCTCAGGTGACGTCTCCACGCGAACCAGGATCACGTGATCTCCACGTTTGGCCCAAGTCTCTGCATCATCTGCGTTGAAAACGACCTTTCCAGCGGCGGCACCCGGTCCAGCGTTGAGCCCCGTCGCCAGCACGCGACCGTCCTCTTGTGCGGCACGTTTCTCATTCGCATCAAATATGGGGCGTAGCAATTGATTCAACTGGTCGGGCTCGACACGCCGAATGGCCTCGTCTTCAGTTATCAGACCTTCCTCAACCATATCGACCGCTATGCGAAAGGCGGCGAATCCCGTTCGCTTTCCGGTGCGGGTTTGCAGCATCCATAGCCGATCGCGCTGTAGCGTGAACTCCACGTCCTGCATATCCTTGTAATGGTTCTCAAGCTTGATATATATATCTCCGAGTTGGGCATAGACCTCCGGCATTTCCTCTTTCAGCTGCGAGATCGGCTGGGGCGTCCGAGTACCTGCTACCACATCCTCCCCCTGTGCGTTCTTCAGGTATTCACCGTAGAACTCCTTCTCACCAGTCGAAGGGTCACGGGTGAAGGCCACACCAGTCGCACAATCATCACCCATGTTGCCGAAGACCATGGATTGTACGTTAACGGCAGTACCCCATTCGTAGGGTATGTCGTTCAGCTTGCGATACACTATTGCCCTATCATTATTCCAGGAGCTGAATACAGCGCCAACGGCTCCCCAGAGCTGTTCCTGAGGATCTTCCGGAAAGTCATGACCGGTCTTCTTTTTGATCTCAGCTTTGAATTCCTGTACCAGCTCCTTGAGATCTTCCGCGGTAAGATCCGTATCGTTCTCTACCCCCCTGGCCTGTTTCTTGGCGTCCAGAAGGACTTCAAAGGGATCATGCTCATCCTGGCTCTCGGGCTTGAGTCCAAGCACCACATCACCGTACATCTGCACGAATCGTCGATAGCTGTCATAAGCAAAGCGTTCATTATTGGACTGTGCGATCAATCCCTGAACCGTGGTGTCATTCAAACCGAGGTTCAAGATCGTGTCCATCATACCTGGCATAGATGCCCGGGCACCGGAGCGTACTGAGAGAAGGAGCGGATTGTCATGGTCGCCGAATTTGGTTCCCATCACGGATTCAACCTGGGCGATTGCTTCAGAGACCTGGGAGGCGAGGGTCTCTGGATATTGACTGTCATTGTCGTAGTAGGCGGTACAGACTTCCGTTGATATGGTGAAGCCAGCAGGTACCGGAATCCCCAGATTTGTCATCTCTGCCAGGTTGGCACCCTTGCCGCCCAGCAGGTTTTTCATATTGGCCTGCCCGTCCGCCTTGCCCGAACCGAAGAAATACACATATTTCGACATACTTTAGACCTTCTCCCTAATTAAACTGGCCCACCTCATATAGCTACATGAAGTCGGCGCATCACATTATGTTTCAACAGGTTGTAGTTTTTTAGAACCCTGCGGATGAAGAGCATATTTTACTCAGAAGGACCTACTGTGTCAACCCTTTTATCAGGGGTTTCGCTGCCTGAAGACCTCGTACATTACCAGTGCTGCGGCCACTGATGCATTCAACGAACCAGTGTGCCCTACGATGGGTAATCTCACCACAGAATCACAGGTCTTACGAACCAATGGACGTAGACCTTTTCCCTCACTCCCGACTACTATGGCTACTGGGCTTGTATAGTCCGCCTGGTTGAATGTAGACTCACCATCGGCCTCCAGCCCAATGCACCACACACCGGACGATTTGAGGCCGTCCAGCGTCTGCTTCACATTGGGTATTCTCGATACCGGCATGAAGTCCACCGCACCTGCGGAGGCTTTGACTACGGTAGGCGTAATGCCTACAGCGTTCCGCCTTGGGATTATGATACCGTGGGCACCTGAAGCGTCTGCCGAACGAATTATTGAACCCAGATTGTGGGGATCCTGAAGTCCATCAAGCACAGCCAGGAATGGTGCCTCTCCCCGGTCTTTCGCTAAATCAAGGAGGTCGGAAACCTCCACATAGGGTCGCTCGGAGACCATGGCCGCGACGCCCTGGTGATTGCCGTCCACAATCGTATCCAGCTGGCGACGCTCAACGAACTGATATACAACACCATTCTCGCGGGCAAGTTCTTTAATGGCATCAATCTCCGGACCAGATGCGCCCTGACTGATGAGTATCTTATTGATGCTTCGTTCGGATTGCAGGGCGGCTATTACCGGGTTTCTTCCGAATAGCGTGGTCCCATTGGTTGATTCGGCGGTCGATTCGGTCATTTAAGCAACTTTGGTTGGAGTCACACGTGGAAGTGAGAACAGGAACAAAACAAATCGAAATACCATTCTAACCTGTAGTGCGATCACGTGATGGTCGCGCCAGCGATCTCGTGTCGCCCGACATTGGTATAGCAGTCCGACAACATACCGGCAACACCCCCCGGCGGCAAGGCAAAAGCGGGGAAACAACATCTTGACAGTGCCATACCCGTAAGGTACAATACGCGGTCACAACTACCGAGACAGACCGTACAAAAATCTCGTTCCTGATGTGCCCATGCTCGTGCAATCTCTCGAATCCATCACCGGAATACAGGCATGAATTCCCGCCGGCAAGTCAGAGCAACTGCAACACTTGCGCTCGCCCTATGTCTTCTATGGACGGGGTGTGATGAGACCACGTCACTTCTCGATTTCGATGCATTGCGACGCTACTTGGATCTTACACCCGCACAAACGGCTGTTGTCTCTGGACACGCACGTCAGGTGATTGCCCAGGTCGAAGGATACATTCGTACAGTCCGACAAGTGCGTCAAGACTATGGCCGTAGTCAGGCCCGTGTGGATGATCGAGACATCATGGTGACTCCAGAGGTTGTGGAAGCGCGCAGGCAGGCCGTCGCGAATATCCAGCAGATCGCCTTGCTGATTCAGGATGAATTGACAGCCGATCAGCTGAAGAAATTCGAGCGGATCGTACTACCTGATCTTCAGCGTACCCCGCAGGAGCTCGAGTTCTTGATGATGCGGTCAGGTCGCGATACATTTGCCGGACTTGGCGTCAAGCCTTCTACTCGCGTATCTATCCACCTGGCCGAGCATGGCTTGACCTACGATCAGCTCAAAGAGAAACGCACGATTGTATTCGGCCCAGGTGGCAACAGCTCGGGTACGGAGAGATTCCCGCTCTTTGTGACAGCTACTCTTCTTGATTCAATCTTATTAGAGGCGGAGGTCGCCCATACCGCTGTGACAGATTCCATCACTGGCATCGAGGCGCTGACATCCCTTCGATCTCAATACCTGGATTCAAAGGGCGCACATGAGATGTTTTCAATACGAATGATCCTTTCCACGTTTCTCCACGAGAGCTACGTTAGTCCTGACCGCTGGGTCATCTTCGTTGAAAACCAGTACGGCAGCCAATTTGAGCCGGTCCAGATTATCCAGGACTTTCCGCTAGAAGCCCCGAAG
>JABIQT010000866.1 GCA_018667995.1 Candidatus Latescibacterota bacterium | reverse complement strand
GGCCGGGGGTGGTAAGAAGATTTATCGTAAACATCTGCAGCATAAAACTTGACCCCACCGACGGCTCAAGCGGCAACAGGTTTTCACGGTCCCCATCGGGGTACTGCGTATAGCGGTGATGGTAGGTATGGCTGCTGGCATAGTCGAACGGGTCCCACCAGCTCAACAGACTGTAAAAATACAGGAAGAACTTGTTTAGCCACCGAGTTCGAAATACCGTGCCGTGTCCCAGTTCATGGGGGGCGACACCGGCGAGAAAGCTGCCGACCGTGCCATGGGCAAACAGCGCGGCGACGAATCCCAGCCAAAGTTGTTCAGACCACAGGTAGTACGCCATAGATCCCGTCGCGGTGAAGAGAATCAAATGGCCGCCGGTTTGAAACCAGCCCTGCATGTTGCTCCGCTTCGATAATTCACGCAAATTGGCGTGCTTGATGGGACATCGGTACCATTCTACTCTGAGATTCTTGCGTACTTCCGCCAGTGGTGGGTACGGAGCCGTCATTGACATTTTCCTCAATCTTTACCTATGGTAGCCTGAGCCGAATCAGAAATAATCTGTAATACCCGCGGACGACATACTCCCTCATCAGACTTCGATCAGGCCGTGGCCAATACAGGCATTCCTGTATGCGGGAAGATCCTCGTGAAATGTAGTCCGGTAAGGCTTTCCGCGGTCCTGTGCCGACCGGTGAGCCGCCTCAACCATAACCTGGGCATCCAGTACATGGTTCTGCGTAACACGGAAAGGTGATCCGCACCGCACAGATTCTCGGAAAGCCTGGTGTGCTTCTCGATAAGCTGTGTCGAACCGGGGTAGGAACTCTGGCGTTGGTCCTTCGACGGTCGTCATCGGGAATGTGGTGGACCCCGGATGCAGGCTCCCATCACTCTTCCAGACCTCTACATTGATTGGCCCCGGGTATCCGGCAAATCTGCCGACATGGAGCGTGCCCTCGGTGCCGATGATGTATGTCTCGTTGTTGTAGCCCGATGCGTGCGTGCGACTTACGTCCAACCTGCCCACTACCCGAGACGGTGTCGTAAAAGTTACGAAAGCGGTATCGCCATCAAGATCTATCGGGTTATTGTACGTCTTTGTATGGTGGGCACTGGCCCAGACTTCATCAGGAAATTCATCCAGGAAGAACATGGCCTCATCCGCCACATGGATGCCCATGTCAAAAATGAGCCCCGGGCTGCGATAGGTGGGCGGTGGCGGGAATTGGTCACGCAGTACGCAGCGAAGCTCTCGTATGCTGCCGATTAAGCCGCGCTCAATCAGCTCTCTCGCATAAAGCAGTGCCGGATCATAGCGTCTCTGGAGTCCGATTTGAAGGAGGTGTTCGTCTCGACCGATAGCTGCTACAAAGTCAAAAGCCTGGAGGAGATCACCAGTCAATGGCTTCTCCAGATAGACCGGGATGTGTGCCTCAACGAATGGTAACGCATGCCTTGCATGATCAGAGGTATGCGAGGCGATCACCACCGCATCCAGTGAATTTTCGGCTTCCCTGCACATAGCCTCCGCGCTTCCAAACGTCTCGACTGAGGACAGTCCGAGATCGTCCACTGCGCCAGATACTGCTCCAGGAGCTTCGTCTCCGATGGCTACTATGTGCTGTCCCTGACTTTGAAGAATAGAGGCGTGGACTTTACCGATACGACCGACACCGAAGATGCCGTAGCGAAACGGTTCGTCTGTGTCACGCCCGGCCGAGGCGGCTGTCGTTTTTCTCGCAGATTCTGAAATGGTGCTGTTCCTTCTTGAGTGGCTCAGGATGAACCGCTACGCGCTGACGAAATCTCGCTATGTGGTAGTGGCCGGATCCCCGGAGCTATTATATCTCGGTGCGCGCGACATGCTTCAACATGAAATCAACCAACGCCTGACTCTCAAACCATCCGGGCCACATGTCGTGACCGCCGCCGGAAACTACTTCAAGTGTCATGGGACCGTCCAGGGCCAGATACCTCTGATAGAGGACCAGGGAGTTGTCTTCAAGGGGGACTACATCGTCGTTGTCTCCGTGGATATGGAAAACAGGCACACGGGCCCTGGCCAGTGGTTCCAGTCGGTCGATTGGGTTGTGTCTGATCACCTGTGACGCCAAGGCCTTCGAAGTCAGGTGGTAAGCGTGGCAGGCTTCATCCAGTCCCGGGTAACTGTTCAGGTTGCAGACCGGATAGATCCCGGCGATGCATGCTACACGGTGCGGATTTTCTACCGCCCAATTGTACAGCATGAGGCCGCCACGGCTTCGGCCAAGCAGTCCGGGGCGATCGGACCATCCACGCTTTTCAACGAGGTCGCCGTACAGCTGGGAATAGAGCCCCGTCCCACCGGGACTGCCATAGGACTCACCTACATCGATGCCAGCAACCGCGATACCGTTGCCGAGGAACCGGTCAAACATCCAGTTCTCTTCTTCACCTGGGAGATTCGGCAATGTCGGTGCGTACCAGATCCAGGGCATGGGCTTCTGCGCGACCGTGGCCTCTGGACGAACCAGGAAGGCGTCTTGGCCGTTCACGGCAAATTGCTCCGCTTGATGTCTCATACGCGGACCAGGTCCATTAGCGGTTCGAAGGAATAGAGTGCCGGCCTTCTACCGGCGGCCTCTTCCAAGGTAATGATGATATCGTGATCCAGCATGGCTCGGGTGAATCTCGCAGCTGTAGCGGGCGGGATCCCGGCACCGGATGTGAACCGGTTGTTTCGAAATACGGGATTCGCGAATACGAAGTCCAGCGCCGTCACGCTCCATTTTGATGATAGGGCTTCCGCGAATCTCTGTTTCATCTGTTCGTATAGTGCACTGATATCTTCTGCAATGGCCAGGTTTCTTATGGCCTGCTGCTCTATAGCCTCCAGGAAGAAGGCACACCATCCCTCCCAGTCTCCGGTCTGAGAGACTCTTCTCATGGTCTCAGTATAGCGTTCCTTGTGCTCCTCCAGATATCCGCTGACATAGAAATGAGGGGCGGAAAGTGTGCCCGTGGACCACAACATGAGCGTGATCAGCATGCGGCCTATGCGACCATTGCCATCGGTGAATGGGTGCAGCGCCTCGAACTCGATGTGGGCGAGTGCGGCCGTGAGCAGGCCGGGATGTTCGCTATACTCCATGTAGTTGAAGAGCGCATCGAGGCCATCCTGTAGTTTCTCCGGACTCGAGGGTATGAAGAGGACTTTTCTCTTGTATCGGTCTGCCAGGTAGTTCTGTGTAGATTTAAACTCACCCGGGGATTTATTGGCGCCGCGTCCAAAGGAAAGCAGACGCTGGTGTATGCTTTTTATGAGGGACTGGGAGAGGGGGTAACCGCCTTCCATGGCTTCCTGCGCCGCCCGCAATGCCCTTTGGTAGAGGATAGTCTCTACTACTTCATACCTTACATTCTCTGCGTCTGCCGTGCCGCCGTCCTGGTCTGCTTCGTACTTGAGGATTTCGTCCATGGTACTTACGGTTCCCTCCATCCTGGACGAAATGAGGGCTTCCTGATTCCTTAATGGAGCCAAGAGTAGTTCGCTATTGCGCATGTTCTTGAGCATCTGATCGTAACGGGCGATGGCATCCGTAGCCTTGAGCAGGGCATGGATGAACCTGTCATAGTCCAGATTCCCTGGCGGGAACTGTCCGTAGTGATAGCCGACGGCATTTTCCAGGTTCAGCGTCACGCGCGTTGGTCCTTGATTCTCATTTGTTGGAGGTATTGATTGTCAAGATTGCTACTAAGAACACATATTCTCTCTTGATTGTCAAATTATTTTATTTATGATAAATAAATAATGTTGAGTATCATTAATCATGTAGTATGATGGTCAATTTGGGTTGTGGGTGTAATATGAGTATCAATTCCATTTGACTATCATATTCATGGATTTGTGATACTGAAACAGATTTGTCCTGAATGTATGTTCGTCAACGTACCTAATTTTCAGGTCTGAAATTCATCAGGATAGACATGTTCGGAGAGGTGTGCGAGGTCAACTATGCAACTGTTGAAAAGAGTATCTCTGCTACTTTTTCGCAACCAGCGTGAACGTTTCTGGTAGTTTGGAGTGCCCATCTCGCGGATTCTCTACTAAGCGTTCGACGACAAGACCGCTCTCAGCCACGGCAGTGATGATCTCACCCATGCGCCAATATCTATAGCGCGCCTCAGGCACGGCGCCGGCCTCATCTTTGGAGAAGGCCAGGTGGCGTGGCGGAGGACCAGTGCTGATATCCTCAGAGAAGTAGTTCCCCTCTATAATCACAGTGCCACCGTCCTGTTTGGGGGCAAGTTTTCTGATAAACGGATGGACCTCATGCAGGATCAGTCTGCCTCCGTCCCTGAGAATATCAAAAACCACATTAGCCACGGGATTCAGATCCAGAAAGTAATGAAGGATACCGAGTTCCATGAGGACCAGGTCAAAGTGCCCATGGACGGCCTCGGTATCCCATTCTAGCAGATCGAACACCAG
>JABIQT010000865.1 GCA_018667995.1 Candidatus Latescibacterota bacterium | reverse complement strand
GGCACATCACCGATTTTCTTGACTGCCCCGCGAACCCATTCAGGGGGCATGGACCGCCATTCTGGAAGATGAGTCAAGGCATCCGACAAGATTGGGTCATCATCCCGGCACCATTCCTCAAGCAACGGCACGAATGTAACCGGATCTCCGGTAGGATCTTCAGATGTGAGAGCGGCGGCGCCGGCAATGGCCACGGCACCAGCGATGCATCGAGGATCCAGATGAGTAATGAGCGCCTGGTCCCGTGCGGATTTCAGCAGTACTGCGTGATCTCTGGCATAGAATACCCCCAACGGGGCCACGCGCATTGCCGTTCCGTTGCCGGCAGACGGAGCAGGTGTGCCGGCATCATACCAAGGTACGTCCTCCGCGAGTAGTCGCGCCGCTGCAATAGCGCCCATTCCAGGACCAATGATTCGATCTTCCACAAATAGAGCACATATACGGCGCGCATAGTCAGTCGGATCAAAGGTGCCACAGGCAACAAGGCTCTGCATCAATTCGCGTGTGAATTGAGAATCATCAGAGTACTGCCCGGTCCAACCCTCCAAATCACCGCCGCGAATACGCTTTTTGATGTAAGTGTCACACTGTTCAGGAGTCTGACCCTCTATTACGTATCCGAGGGCATCGCCTACACAGGTCCCAACGAGGCATCCCACAAATTGATCGACCTCAGCCATCTCCATCTCCCAATGATCAACGCCACGAGGCCAGATATTGCTCCTGATCACCGGTAAGAGCGTCGATCTCTATGTCCATAGCCTCGAGTTTCAAGCGCGCTATTCCTTCATCGATATCACGGGGAAGTGTGTGCACTCGGTTCTCCAACTCCTCATGATGTGAAACGATGTATTCGGCGGCCAGTGCCTGATTGGCGAAGGAGAGATCCATCACGCCGGCTGGATGCCCTTCCCCTGCGACCAGATTTACCAGTCGTCCCTCGCCAAGCACATAGAAACGCCGACCATCATCCAGACTGTATTCTTCGACATATGGCCGCATAGGCTGCACATCAACGGCCATTTCCTTCAACGCCACCAGATCTATCTCCACATCGAAATGTCCGGCATTGGCCAATATGGCACCGTCTTGCATGGCTCCGAGATGCTCGCCACTGATAGCGTGACGATTGCCCGTAACGGTGACGAAGATCTCTCCAACCTTGGCAGCTTCGGCCATCGGGAGGACGCGATATCCCTCCATTACGGCTTCCAGTGCCTGAACCGGATTCACCTCTGTTACGACCACCTCGGCACCAAGACCACGGGCACGGGAAGCCACCCCACGTCCACACCATCCGAAGCCGCACACCACCAGTGTTTTCCCGGCGATAAGCGTATTGGTTGCTCGGATAATCCCGTCAAGAGCGCTCTGCCCGGTACCGAAACGATTGTCAAATAGGTGTTTGGTGTCAGATTCGTTCACGGCCACCACGGGAAAAGCAAGATCACCTTTGGCCTCCATGGCCTGCATGCGTATTACACCAGTCGTTGTCTCCTCCGTCCCACCCATTATCTTCGGTAAAAGGTCTCTGTACTCGATGTGGGCCGTTGCGGTGAGATCAGCTCCGTCGTCCATCAACAACACAGGATTCGTGTCAAGCACGGTATGGAGATGTCTTTTGTAGACTTCTTCGTCCTCACCATTGATGGCATATATGGACACCCCATGATGGGCGACCAGACTGGCGGCCACATCGTCCTGAGTGCTCAGTGGATTGGATGCACAGACGGTTACATCGGCGCCTCCAGCCTGCACCGTCAAAACAAGATTGGCCGTTTTGGTGGAGATGTGCAGACAGACAGCTATCCGCATTCCATTGAAGGGCTTCTCCTGCTCAAATCGTCTCCGTATGGACTGCAACACAGGCATCTGTCTTGCATCCCATTCAATTCGTCTCGCCCCGCCGTCGGCAAGATCCAGATCTTTCACCTCGTAGTTCATAATCTTCTCCGAATAGGTCGAATCCTAAATAGGTAGTCGTTTTGGGCCTATCAGAGTAGCACCAAAACCACCTCAAGTCAAGCCGGAATGGGTCATTTCGAGTTACGGAACAGCAGTCTGTTTCGAACCCCAACTCTCAAAAATCCTCCCCAATAACGGTCCCGGTATATCGAGCAAGAATGGAAATAATGGTACGACCGAGATCCCTCTTGTCATCGCTTTCTCGATACATCATATTTCTGGTCATTCCCACACAATGTGTGATTTCGAGATATAGACAACTCTGGCTCTGAGTTTGCGGAACCTATGAACACTGTTCCGGAGCCGACATTTGTGGAGGGACAGCATCATCCAGGTCAGGAATATCTCTACGCCCGCCTGGACGGCCACGTGATCATTCCCTACGTAAGGAGCAGACATATGGAATACCCATATCGTGTCGATGGCGCCATTGCTGTAGTGACAGGCGCCGCCCAAGGATTAGGCCTGGGCATCACAGAACGCCTCGCGGAAAATGGTGCCACCGTTTTGATGGCGGACGTGCAGGACGAGGCCGCAGATCGGGAGGCGGAACGACTCCGGTCTCAGGGACTGAACGTCCATTCGGAACATCTCGATATCACAGATAGCGCCTCGGTCACGGAGTTTTTTTCAAAGGTCGCGGCAGACCAGGACTGCATAGATATCCTGGTCAATAATGCCGGCGTAGGTCAGAAAGTGACACCGACTGTGTCGCTGCCCGATGAGGAATGGAACAGAGTCATCGGCGTCACGCTTACCGGGACCTTCTATTGCTGCCGTGCTGCGGGTGGGATCATGGAGAAGCAGGAGTCCGGAAGCATTGTCAATATATCCTCCATCAACGGCCAGAACCCAGCAGCCCTGGTGGTCGCATATAATGTCGCTAAGGAAGGTATCATCAGCCTCACGAGAACGCTTGCCCTCGAATTGGCCGCGTACGGCATAAGAGTCAACGCGGTCTGTCCGGGTCCGGTCTACACAGCGTTTAACCGTTCAAATATGGCCCAACGGGGAAAGACGCTGGATCTCACGGAAGATCAAATGGTTGAGCGAATTCGTTCCGCAATTCCTTTAGGTAGATGGGGTGAACCTGATGATATTGCCAACGGCGTCGCATTCCTGTGTAGCCCAGCTGCCTCCTGGATAACCGGCGAGGTACTCCGTGTAAGCGGTGGAATGGAAGGGGTCGCTGCGGCCCCCCCCCGGCGCACAAGTGCTCCATAGCCCGAACCCTAGGCCATCGCCGTGATCTCCCTCCCCAATGCCATCTCGCATGGAACTGATAAAGTCCACTGGGTGCTTTTTGTGGGTATAGCCACTATCTGGCTATCCCTGTTTTACGATCGTGGATTCAATCATTTTGACGAAGGCAATGCTATATATCCGGCCATCCGGGTTCTGAATGGGGAGCTGCCTCACAGAGATTTCGCCACACTTTACACGGGAGGGATCTACTACCTCTACGCAGCCTTATTCAAGATCTTCGGAATCCACGCAGGTCTGATCCGCGTGTCTCTGGCTGTGGCGGTGGGACTGACCTCGATCATGACAGCCGCCATTGCCGGACGCCTGATACCAGGAATGTGGCGATTTCTTCCGGCCCTCGTCTTCCTGTTTGCCTTTCCCATTAACCCCACGGCATTCCACTCCTGGTATGCCGTCCTCTTTGGCATCACATCGCTGTTGTTCCTGGTCCGATTCCTTGAGACCGGCCACGCGAGGGAGATCGCGCTGGCGGGTTTTGCAGCCGGACTGGGTTTTCTCTCCAAACAGACTATGGGGGCATTCACTCTTGCCGGCCTGGCCTCCGTGATTCTCTGTCAGATGCCGCTGTTTACATCGCAAATTCTTCGTCGTATTGACCGCATCACACGTACGACATGCATGCTCGTCGGTGCGTTCATTTTTACCATATACATAGAACCGGCCTGGTCACGTCAGCCCCATATGGGCTACCTATTCCTCGGGCTTCCGTGGCTTCTGCCAATTCTTATTTGGATTCCAGAGACAGAGCGAAATCCGCGATCGGGAGGAACGAGTCCTCTTCTCCTTCTCAGCTCAGCATTCATGGTACCAGGAATCGTTTTTTCGGCCTACTTCATCTGGAATGAGAGCCTGGACTCATTGGTGTACGGCACATTCGAATTCCCAGCACAGTATCTGATGATCTGGGTGCAGGCCAACAGGTTTCCCCGACTCGAGCCCTGGGTACAGAATCCGCTGGGTACCTTCCTGCTCCTGCTCCTGGCACCGGCATGGAGGATGTCGATACCGTTCAAGCACGCGAAGATCCGAAAGTACCTCTGGCCCCTGGCATGCATTCTCCTTCTGGTGTTTCCTGTTCGCCTGGCGCTGGACGCAGTCGCAGCCTGGTCATCGACCGCGGCATTTCTCGCCTGGGCCAATCTCGAGGTCTTCTATAGTGTGGTATTCCTGGCGCCTGTCCTGGTACCGTGGCTCGTATTTCCCGCTCTCATTCTGAGCTGTCTGCGCCCGAATACAATAGGTTGCAGTAGTAGAGATCACCAGATAGTGGGTGCCGTTCTAGTCGTCCATATATTCGCTCAGTTCTGCATTTATCCCATGCAACATCCGTTCTACCTGGTATACATCATGCCCACATCCTTCGTCCTGTATACATTCCTGGTGCAACGTCTTTGGCAGATCTCTAAGGGGACCGACCGGAAGGCCCCAAGCCTCGTTGCACACACCGGAGGCCTGATTCGTCTGGCATCAATGCTCAGCCTTCCGATTACAGCCATGGTGGCATTTGTCATCTGGGGTTCCCAATATCTCCTTGAGCTGAGAACGCTTGCAGCAGATGGACAAATTCGGGTCGATCAACGGGTGCCCTTTGCCTCTGCTCGAGCGTCGTGGGGATTGGCCGTTAAGCCGCATGAGGCTGCACCTATCGACGAGATCTGTCAGATTCTGCAAGCTCGGACTGCACCAGAGGACCCCGTTTTCGTGGCGGCCGCCAACGGCCCCCTGAT
>JABIQT010000864.1 GCA_018667995.1 Candidatus Latescibacterota bacterium | reverse complement strand
CGGTTCCGCACGCCAATCAAGGAGCCCGAGGAGCTCGCCTACCTTTTTGTGGCGATTGCCATGGGGCTTGGTCTGGGAGCGAATCAGACGACTCCCACTGTCATAGCGGGGCTTTCTATCCTAGGTGTGATGGCCATCCTCGGGAAGACGCGCCAGGGGCAAGAAGACAAGAACCTATATCTGTCGGTTGACTGGCATGAGACCACTGAAATGCTGCCCGAGGCCTACCTTGATAAGCTCAATGAAATCGTCGACCGCCACACGTTAAAGAGCGATTTGAGAAGATTTGATGCGAGAGCCCAATCGCTGGAAGCTACATACTTTATCGATATCGATGGCAGTTCGAGACTCTCAGCTTTGACTGATGAATTGCGCCAACTATCTCCCGCTGTGGGCGTCACATTCCTTGATCAGAAACAGATGCCACAGGTATAGATGCTATGAGGATAAAACCGGCAGGTACAAATGTTTCACCTGCGTCACCTGGCAGATGGCAGGATTCTTTTGGTGTCGGGGCGTTGGTATTAGCGACCCTTCTGGTGCTATGTGGCTCGTTTGCCTCAAGAGGGGTGTCGCGCTTTGTGCGCCAGTTTTATCAGACCGGAGACCTTAGGGTTGCACTGTCTTACGCAGCAGGGGAATATCAATTCACCTCATATTTTGCCAATTATTCCAGCCTCAAGAGCATTATTGAGATACCCAACAGGCTCCTACGCCCCACAACAGCACCCACGATCATAATCGACATCAAGTACAAGAACGTCGAGAAGCTACACCGGAAGCGTGAAGAGGCCCTGTATCGCGGCATCCTGGTACAGGGAGACGATGACTTTGTCGCTGCCTCAATACGAATTGGGGATCAAACTGTCAAAGCAAAATTACGCTTGAAGGGTGACTGGGTTGATCATATGGTCGGGGAAAAAATGTCGCTGCGCGTGCACATGAAGGGAGACGCACAACTCTTTGGCATGAGGAGATTCTCACTTCAGCACCCCCGGACCCGCGGATATCAAACGGAGCCGCTGTTTCTGGAAACACTCAAGTTCTTCGATGTATTGGCGCCCAGGTACATGTTCGTAAACGTGATTCTGAATGGCGACAACCTGGGAATAATGGCTTTTGAGGAGCATTTTTCCAAGGAGTTGCTGGAACATCAAGGGCGTAAAGAGGGCGTCATTGTTCGGTTTGATGAGTCCCTCGTGTGGTCGCATTATGCGGCTACTAAGGAATCAGGGGGGCCTTACTACAGCTATCAGAATGCCGAAATAGGCGCCTTTCAGGAAACCAAAATCGGTCAATCGGAAACTTTGAGTTCCGATTATGTAACTGCCGTAGGTCTCCTTCGGGCTTTCGTGGAACGGAAACTTCTGGCATCTGAGGTCTTCGACACCGAACGCCTGGGAAGTTTTCTCGCGGTGGCAGATTTCTGGGGAGGCTGGCATACTCTCGATTGGTTAAATATGCGGTTCTATTTCAATCCGATCACTATGAAATTGGAGCCCGTAGGGTATGATGCTGAACTCCAGAATCGCCATCATATCGGTCAGACCCGTCCCACTGCAAGATTCCCCATTTCTGTCTCGATGCTGGATGATCCGGTGATCTTTTCATCCTACAAAAGGGCTCTCAGTATTCTGTCAGATAAACTAGGAGATGGGAGCCTGATATCCCAACTGGACAGAATCGAGCGGCGTCATCTGGATGTGTTACAGAAGGAATTTCTGCTACTAGAACCATTTGATATGGATGAATTGAAGGAACGAACGCGGCTCGTTTTTGGTGACATCCAGGCCATCGAGAAGACCGAATATGGCCGTATTCAGGATGCTATCAGCACGGCTTTGACCTGGGACAATTCTGATGTAGATAAAGTCGATTCCGATATCTATGGCCGCAAGGTACATGCCTATGTGGTCGATGATCCACCGGGGCAGCCTTATGTGGAACTTGCAAGTGCGATTCCGCATGGGGTAGTTATCCAGGACTTACAGTGGATGGACAATATCGGCAATGCAAAGCCAGCCGTCTCATGGTCAAAGATTGCACCGCTATCACTGAGCGCAACTTCCCTGGGTGGGGTGCCCAAGTCGATCCGGATCCCTCTAAATGGTAGGCCCGAGCTGCCCGGGTTTGAGATCGTTGCAACCGGCACTGTTCAAGGTAGTAGTACCGTCTTCCAGCAACGGGCAAAGCCGTATCCCGGGGTGCTGGACAAGCATCCGATACCTTCAGAACTGAACACGAGTGAGGACTTTCTTGTCACATCAGAGAACGGGGCGCTGTTTGCAATAAAAGAGGGAACGTGGAAGGTGCTCGAACCGATTATCCTACCGGCGGGCGCGCGTCTTCGAATTGGTAAGGGCACTACGCTTCGGTTCGCAGCAGGCGCATTTATGCTGGTTAGGGGAGCGACAGACTTTGATGGGGCTGCCGGCGCACCTATTGTTCTTGAAGGGATTTCTACCGCTGATGGAGCGGACTCATGGCAAGGGATCGTGACCATGGATGCCGGTGGGAAGTCTACCTGGTCGCACGTAACGGTCCGAAATACCGCAGGAATCGAATATGGTCCCTGGCGTTTGACAGGAGGCGTGACTTTTTACTATAGTGATATAGATATGAATAACTGCGATTTCATTGGAAACCGGGGTGAGGATGCGCTTAACATCATTCACTCTGAGTTTGAACTGGACCGAATCAAGATCACGGACACTGCCTCGGACGGTTTTGATGGCGATTTCACGACCGGATCAATTCGCCGGAGCCTTTTCCGGGATATTGGTCAATTGAGTGGCGGCGACGCATTTGATCTGAGCGGCAGCGTAGTAACCATGGATGGGACAGAATTCCTACGTATATCCGACAAGGCACTATCTGTAGGTGAGGACAGCAAACTGACCGTGAGTGGTCTGACCATAGAGGACGCGGGGACAGGTGCCGCGAGTAAGGACCGTTCCGAGCTGAAAATCGATGATGCGACCATTAGGGGAGCACGCGTGGCCGGATTGCTGGCCTACATAAAGAAACCCGAGTACGGTCCCGCGAGGCTGATAGCGACCGACACAGACATCGTCGAAAGCGAGATTACGGCTCGTGTACAGATTGGTAGTTTGATGCGGATCAATGGTGATGTGGTTGAGTCCAGGGCGTTAGATGTCGATGCACTATACGAGACGGTCATGAAACGAGGCGAACGCTGATGCGGGCAGGAATACCAGAGGACGCAAGACTTGAGATCAAATTCACGGCCTATGAGACAGAAATACCTCGGCTTACGCAATGGTTGCATCTACATAAGAGTGGCTTCGGCACACCCTATCCGCCCAGATGGATCAATAATGTCTATTTTGATAGCCATGAGTATTTTGCCTATGCAGAGAATCTCTTCGGCTCCAGCAACCGAACCAAGGTAAGGTACAGGTGGTACGGGGATTATACCGATCTCCAAACCGGGGAATTGGAGATAAAGTGCAAGCGGAATTGTTTCAGTTGGAAGCAACATTTTCCTATCACATTGGATCCTTCCCTCGCGGGCGCCTCGTGGCGAGAGATTCGCCGATGTATAATGGATCAGCTGCCCGCCGACGGTGCTCTCTGGATGGATACGCATCCCCAACCCGTGATCACGAATCGGTATCACAGGCAGTATTTCGTGTCGGCCGACGGGCGCGTTCGTGCTACGATTGACAGTCGACAGGCTACCTACGATCAGCGCTACAAACCCTATCCCAATACTACGCGCTCTGGAAGGCCGCCGGGCACGACTGTGCTGGAATTCAAGTTCGACCGCAGTGACCGTTCGCTGGCATCGGGTATTATCCAAGGATTGCCTCTTCGAGTAGGACGTCACTCAAAATACATGATGGGTGTTCACGCCATCCACGGTTACTAGGCTGTCCCCTCCTATTGTCCAGGCGGTTTTGGCAACATCATTATGTGACTGCGGATCGTTTGTATAGGTACGTTTGTAGGATCCCAGTCAGTTTTACCGAACCTAGTACTCAGATCGATACTTTCTGGTAACACCTTGGTCTTCTGATGTTGCTACCACGCGTGTTTCCTCAGTATGCCGCACTCTGTCCGTCCCGTAATCTCTGTATTTATCCAGTCAACAGACAATACCGTGAACATTATCTGGATGGTATGCTGTAGATTGAAGGCTAGCTGATCCTCGAGATACGGAATATATAGGGTACCGCAAAAGTCCATGCTGAACCCACACGCACAGAATAAGGAATGAT
>JABIQT010000605.1 GCA_018667995.1 Candidatus Latescibacterota bacterium | reverse complement strand
CCAATATCTATGAATTTATTCAAGGAGGAAGAGCGCGCCTGTCCCTCAAATAGCGAAGGCACCGGGTGACCAAACCCGCCATCCAGCACAAGCAATAGGGGTACCAAAGCCATGACAGCTAACAATCCGGGCGATCTCGATTTCTGACTATTGCGTAGCATATGTCCCATTCCTCTCGTATTCAGAGTCAACCAAATCTGCTGTGGCCATCATTTTGATCTAAGGAATCAGGCCTCTTGTGGTGCCAGTAAATTCGTAAGTGTTTCTATGAGCGACTGTTTCGAAACCATTCCGGTGATGTGTTCCCGTACAACACCCTTGTCGATATACAATAGTGTAGGCAGGCTGTGGACGCCGTAGTTACGGGGAGTCGATGGATTGCGGTAAGCGTCCAGTCTCATTAGCTGGATTCTGCCCTGGAATTCTACAGCCGTAGCCTCGAGAACCGGGAAGAGGATCTGACAGGCGCCCAGATACGAAGCGCCAATTTCTACCAGCACTGGGATCGGGCTGCTGTTTACAGTCTCTATGAAATTTGCATCAGATAGATCAGTCGTGGCTTCGTCCTCCGGGTTAGCCCAATGATGCTTGCCTTCAAAGGCACTGAGCGATGCTCACGGTCTCCATGCATCAAAACATGCACAACGGCGCACGGGCTTCGGGATCGATGCACTATCGATATAGGCTATTGCAAAGTACGTGCCATCGAGATACGGCAACGAATTGGCACTATAACCCTTTTAATTTCACCTATTTAAATTGGATCTTTATAGTGGGAAAGAGAAAACATTTCCCCAACCAATTGGATATTCCCAATTTAATGGGAATTAAGTTGGGAATTCGGAGATTGGGACCTTGTAGCTAAGTGAAGCAGATTTTCAAACGGGGCGTTTGATACCAAGTTTTTTCATGCGGGCTTCGAGGGTAGTTGGTTTGAGGCCGAGGATTCGTGCCGCGCCTCGGGAGCCGCTGACCCGCCACTCTGTCTGACGCAGAGCTTCGAGAATGTGCGTTTTTTCGCGAGCCTTCAATGTCTCCGTGTCATTGGAAACAACCTCCGGCGCCGGGACTGGGAGCCAGTCGCCGATGTCCAGTTCGCGTCCACTACTGAGGATTACTGCTCGTTCGACGATGTTCTCCAATTCACGGACGTTGCCCGGCCAGTTATAGGAGTTTAGACGTTCCATGAGGTGAATTGGAATGGTATCGATCTCCTTTCCAACCTGGGCGCAAAATTGTCGCACGAAGTGCGAGACGAGTACTGAAATGTCCTCCTTCCTATCGCGCAAGGGAGGCATTGTCAAGGGTACCACGTTCAGCCTGTAGAACAGGTCCTCACGAAACCTACCCCGTTCAATCTCCTCTGCTAAATCTCGATTTGTCGCAGCCATAATGCGTACGTCGACCTTCATGGTTTTCGGATTGCCGAGACGCTCGAATTCGCCATCTTGCAGCACGCGCAGCAACTTGGCCTGCAGTTCGAGCGGCAGATCACCTATTTCGTCCAGAAAGATGGTTCCGCCATCGGCAAGCTCGAACCGCCCGGTCTTTCGAGAGAGCGCACCCGTGAAGGCCCCCTGTTCATGGCCAAACAGTTCACTCTCTATTAGACCCGAGGGCAGTGCGGCACAATTCACCTTAACGAGGGCATGTTCGTTTCGGGAACTCAGGTGATGAACCGCCCGGGCAATCAGTTCTTTGCCCGTGCCCGTTTCACCGAGAATCAATACAGTAGCATCAGTCGCAGCTACCTGTTCGACCTGCCGCAATACCGCGTTCAGCGTACTCCCGCTGCTGATAATAGCTTCAAAGTTATGCTGACCGCGAATCTCTTCCTGGAGATAGATATTCTCCGCCTCGAGCTTACTTGTCTGGTGCTCAAGCTCCGCAATTCGCTGTTCCCGGGTATTCTCCAGTATCGTCAATGATAACGTGGCTGGACGCGGCGAACGAATTAGATCTCGATTGATACCTATAACTTTGAAGGTGTATTCTCCCGGCTTCAAATTCTCGTACTGGGCCAAGGTATCCCATGTGTCATGCCACGTATCCTCGTGACCTTCCAGAGTATATCTGTACCTCATCCGGCGGGTCGCGAAACTACGACCGTGGTAGGAAAACGAAACCGGGCCCATTTCGCCGTGCGTCAACACGATATCATCAGGACTTGTGTATACCGTATCCGCCGTCACCTCCCGAATCTCGATTCCCGGAGCGGTCGTCGCCATCGGTGTGTATATGGCCATCCCGCGCGACGTACCGATCGCTATTGCACCATTGTTGAGGGGGCTCAACCTCGTGATACTGTTGCCTGGGAGTCCGTCTGCCTCGGTTAGCTGCTGGATATGCTTTCCGTCCGTGCGGTAAACGCCCGCTGCACCCGTTCCGAACCATAGATGTCCGTCGTCTGTACAGGCCACGGCGCTGTACCATATTTCCGGCAGCCCAAGTTGCTCGGTGACTCGGATAGTTACTTCTTCCACGGGATCGAAACGATAGATTCCCTGGGGGTATGCTACCAAGACTGCGCCTTGAGCGTCGATTGCAAGTGAGAGTACGGCTTTCCTCGCTGCTTCGTTATCCAGTTCGAACGTGGTGAGGTTTTCTTCCTTCAAAATGCCATCTTCATCGGGACAATAGACAGATATGAACCCATCACGCCACCCACCCAACCACAATCTGCCCATTTGATCCTCAACAATATTCACGACAAGTTGGTGGCGTGTCAGGAGCGATTGGTAGGAATCACCGTCTACTCGACAAACAAAGCCGTGGGCTGTTTCTCCTTCGTTTCCGGTCCCGAACCAGACGGAACCGTCATTGGTTTCGATAATGCACATGACATTGACGTGGGGATTACCTGATGATATCCCTGCTGGCGTGTTTTGCGCTAGAGGCAGCAGATCCAGATGAGGCGTACTGGGCCCTTCGATCCGGAGGATTACTGGAGCCTTCCACACACTTGCCATGTCGTCGAATCTATACAAGAGGTTCGGGATCCCACCAAGCCAGTATCTCCCCCTGCCGTCCTTCAAGAACGCACGGATGTGCCGGGGAAATTTACGTGAAGATGCCACTTGTTGTGCGGACTCAGTCTCCTGCCGAGGCGATGCTTCCATTGGTACACAGGAGAGCGTCTCAAAATCATT
>JABIQT010000786.1 GCA_018667995.1 Candidatus Latescibacterota bacterium | reverse complement strand
CCCGCTCTGGTCAGCCGATCTTCTGGTGATATCATGACGGTGGTGCGTAGAAACGCGGGGCAGCTCAAGAACAAGTATTTGCAGATTCTGAAAATGAACCCGAATTTGAACGGAGAACTCACATTGAGGATTACCATAGAATCTAGTGGTCGCGTAGGCAATATTGAGTTGATTTCAGACACTACGCACAATTCTGGCTTCGTTCGTACGATCATGGCGCTTATAAAAGGGTGGAGATTCGGTCGCACGGATGGGGGCCAGACAAGTGCGAAGCTTACGCTACCATTTTCGGCCAATTGACGGCGTGGAGACGCGATGCAACGGCGGAACGGCCCGGTGGCGTTCCGCCGTTACTGCAATGCCTTCTGATACATTCCAGTCGAATAGAATTCGTAGGAAGCTGCTGTATCGGGTACATCTGTCAGATGGACGGTAAACCTGCAGGGCACCCCATTATCCGGCAGATATTCCTTGAAGAACCCGCTGTATGCTCGGGAGTAGGCCTCGCGGAGTCGTTTCTGCTCGGCAGCGTACCCGAGCGGATCAACAAGTGGATTGGGAGATTTTGGTTGGCATCCGAACGCATGCACCTCAATTAGATCTATCTGTTTGAGTGATTCACAGATTCCCGCATCCTGAAGCCATTTCTCCCAGCTCTTGAAAACAAGGGGAATCTCTTCGTCCGGTTCCATAGAAACGAGATCGTCCCGTTCCAACACACCTTTAGCTGAGTATCCACCAGTGAGCCCGGCAAAATAGATCTTCAGATCTCCGTCACCAAGTTCTTCCGTCACAAGCGCACTCAGCACTGGTGATTCACCGTGATAATAGTACGTAAGCTTTCCGCGTTTCTTCACATTGAACGACATGCTGCCTCCTATTGATACGTGCTATATGTAGGGTGAACTTGCCGACCAGATAATGAAGAGCCGCGGCGGACAGACCAAGCAAGTCTTGATTGGTATGAGCGCGACGGATAACCTAGACATCCACCAGATGGGCGACGCTCGCATTGGGTAATGTCATTTGCGCATGAGCACTAGATGTCACGGCTGTCTTTGTTTCTATTTCTAGATGGTCGACTGAAGATATACGAGCTTTGGAAGGAATTGCCGTCTAGAAATCTATAGAAATCGATTTATCTCGAACATAGCGGCATCGCTGGATATCGGCAAACCCATTATACGGTCTGCGATCAGCTTTCCGCTATAGGGACCGAGATGGAGACCTGAAGGTCCATGTCCCGTAACAAGTTGGACGCCTTCAACGCCTGGTATAGGCCCGATCACTGGCAGACGATCAGCCGACAGGGGCCGAAGCCCTACGCGCACCTCGCGAATGGACGCCTCAGCCAGGCCCGGGGCTATACGAAGCGCCTCGGTAAGCGTCTCATTCAGCCCTGCAGCGGTGGTGTATGGCTTAAAGCCTACACCGGATTCACGTGTTGCCCCTACAACGACCTTGTGGTCCGACCAGGGCACCAAGTAGTGGTCGTGGAACGCCGTAACAATTGGCCATTCTGAAGAATCGATCTCTTCACCCAGGTCGAGGTGGCAGATCTGACCGCGTTGCGGTGACACCGGTATGTCTATTCCCAGTTGCTCCCCGAAAGCCGAAGACCAGGCTCCTCCTGCAATGACAACATGCTTCGCTTCAATGGTCTCTCGAGAGGCGAGAACCCCCACGACCTTGCCTTCATCTATAACCAAATCGGTAACGGAGTCAGAGCGAGCCAGTAGGCCCAATTGGCGGGAGCGTTTCTTGAGCGCCTCTGTGAGCAGTCTGCCATCCACTCGGGCGGCATTCTTGTAGTATATGGCGCCGAGCACCGTCGTCAGCGGAGGGAACATCTCTTTCGCCGTATCTGGTGTGGTGACGTACAACTCCTCCGCATCTGCATAGGTGCTACGATAAGAGAGAATGGCATCCTGCGCGGACCTGAAGGCGTCCATCTCATCGGACGAAGCTGCCACGACGAGTTTTCCGCATCGTGCGAATCCCGTGTCTCCTACCTGACTTGCATCGAGATCTTCGATGATCTCATCATAGTAACGAAATGCATTGGTCAACATTCCGAAGATGGGATGTGACTCGCCGTTGTAAGGAATTGGTGACACAATTCCTGCGCCTGCATCAGTCGCACGCCCGGCGTCGCTTCTGTCAATCAGTAGAACCCGTAGACCCTCTCGCAGTAAACTATAGGCGGTGGACACACCAACAATGCCGCCACCTACCACGATTACGTCGTACATGCACTACTCCCAAGAGGAGCTGATATGAAGAGCATCAGACTATAGATATTCTATCATTCCATCAAATGCATGTTCGACAGGAACGGTAATATCGAGCTCTCTAAGCATTTGTCTGGTGATGTTTAATTTGTCGCGGAGGAAATCGTCGTCGTGCATGGGATCGTGATGGGTGATGATCCATCGCTTGGGCTGGACAAGATTTACCAGTGCACACGCGTTTGACAGCGAGCTATGACCCCATCCGATCTTATTGATGTACTCTTCGTTGGGGTATTGCGCTTCATGAATCAGAACGTCCACATCCTGGAGGAAATTGATCAGTTTGAGGTTTATGACGGCCAATTCATGATCCATAGTAATATCATGTGGACGACCAAGGTATCCCTTGGCAAACTCATTATCCGGCACAAATGCGACGGTCCGCCCTGGCATCTTTATCTTGTATCCGACTGTGGCACTGGGATGTACCGTGTATTCCCAGGACACCTCCATGTCCCCAATCTGAATGGGATCCTCACCAAAATGAATGAAGTTTAGATCTGCCTGCATATCTTCCATCTGAACAGGGAAGTAGGCCCGATCCAGTTGTCCCTTAAAGATCGATTCAAGATCTTTATCGAGGTTTGGTGAAGCATAGAGATTTATATTGTACCCCTTGATGAATGCAGGCACAAAAAACGGAAATCCTTGAATATGGTCCCAGTGGGTATGGGTGATGAATATGTGCAGCGTCTGTGGTCCTTCGGACAGCAATGCCTGTCCCAGGTCTCTAATCCCCGAGCCGGCATCTATTATAATACGTTCACCATTGTGCTGCATTTCGAGGCAGGCGGTGTTCCCGCCGTGGCGTACGCACTTGGGACCCGATATGGGAATAGAGCCTCTCGTACCCCAGAGACGCATGGATCCGTTGGGTGGCTCAATTTTGGGTCGGTATACATCTCCCTCAATGGCCGCCTGTATCTGCCTTGCCCCTTCTCGCGAATTTGATGAGGCAACACTGGCAAAAAACCTGTGGACTGCGGATAGGAGCTCTTCCTCCTGGAAGGGCTTTGCCAGAAACTCATGGGCGCCGTATTCATAAGCTTGATCGATCTCCGTCTTGAATGTCTTAGTAGAGCAGATAATGACGCCAATGTCTCTGGTGGCCGGATCGGATTTGATCTTCTTCAGAATATCGAGACCGTGCATTTTGGGCATCATCAGGTCTAGTATCACCAGGTCAGGACCGAAAGATTCAACCTTTTCAAGTGCTTCCTCGCCATCGTTGGCGATCTCAGTGGCGAAACCGTCATTGCTGAGTAAAGTGGAGATCAGTTCCGATAGGACATCGACATCGTAGGCTACTAGAATGCGACGTTTTTGCTCGATCGAGGGGCCCATGAAGCCCTCCATATCAGTTGGTTTACAGTGTTTATCTATTGATTTTTTAGTATAGGCCGTACCCGATATCTTGTCAAGATTCACTTTATTCCAAAGCTAGGAAGCTGGTGGATCGTCGGCCTTGACTAACATCCAGACAGGCTATTTCTTATGGATATCTGTTCACCAAGATGGGATTTCCACAGAAATGTACCAGGAGTAACCATTGAGTCGGCTCTTTGCGAATGAGAATGGCCGAGTAATCCCGACCCTCGGCGAAGAATTGACGCAGTTCCGACAAGCGAAAACTACCTTTCACGTTTCTACGGCAGACGAACCCTCCTCGCTCTATATTTTGGCTCGCCCATTCCCTGGTGGCGCGTGGCCGCTCCATATTAAAATCAATAACGAACAATACACATCTATCAATTCTAACGATCACACGCGGTACAGGTGGTATGAGATCGAGGTCAAGCCAGGCGTATTCCAGACTGGCAATAATGAAGTCACTCTCTATACGGGGGCCTCGGCCATGAATGCGTGGTCACTTGCGCTCGAGCCTGGACACGGCACTCCCGTCTCGTCTGTTTCAGATGATGCCGGTCACACCTGGCGTCGCGAGAACATGGGGTATTTGAATGCCGTCAGAGCCGAGTATGTGGTTAGACTCCGGTCTGCAAGAGGGTGTGATCCCAATCCGCCTCCCTTGACAATGGAGTCTGTGACTCATCCGAAGGTTATAGCATTGCGAGAAAGGGTGCCGAAGTCCATTACAAGGCGCCAATCACTATTGGAACGCATTCAAGCTCTCGCTACATGGGTCTGCATGAGTTGGGAGCACACAGGATCTGGAAGAGCCACCCAGTACGCTCCTTGGGATGCCGAGACCATCCTCAGCTGGGGAGGCGCACGAACGGGCCATAATGGTCAGCGTCCCATTGTCATGTGTGTGCACTATGCGGTTACGTTTGTGTCATTATGCCAGGCGCTGGGAATTCCTGCTCGTTGCCTGGCGCTTATGGGTACTCCAAACGGGACGGATGGGCACTTCGTCGCTGAAGTGTGGATGCCAGAATTCGGCAAATGGGTAGTAGTTGATCCCAATGCCGATGCCATGTTTTTTGACGGCAACGAGCCCATGTCCGCGAAAGAGGTCCAGGCAGCAGGTGAGGACCTGAATCCACTAGTCCGGTGGGGTAGTGGTAGCGCCTATCAAATGACATTTTCCCATATTCGCTTATTCGTTCGTGAAAATCTGCTAAAGAACCTATGCTTTAGGCACATCAGCATTTGGCCCCATGCTAATATGTTGTCACAGCCGCAGCTATCACCACCTGGGCATGGCTCTATTTCCTACTGTGAGACCGATCTTGTATGGGCTTGTGAAGATCGCGAAAGAGGCTTCGGAATGTTTCGATATTTTGCTGACGAATCATATTTTAATGCCGAACCGGAAGACTACCAATGACGGCACAATTTATCTCCGATGAACGCCAGTTAATCGACCAGATGAGCACGCCCAACGATGCCGTAAGAGATGCGGTGGCGTCCCTACAGGGGGACGTTATGATTTTGGGCGTGGGTGGAAAGATGGGACCTACTCTGGCGGAGCTGCTCGTACGTGCCGGGGCTCCAAAAGTAACTGGTGTCTCCCGTTTTACCGACACCTCCCAGAGATCCTATCTTGAAGGAGTTGGAGTCGCTACGATTCAGGCAGATCTACTGAACGAGAAAGACCTGTCAGAGCTCCCAGACGCGACCAACATCATTCTGCTTGCTGGATTCAAATTCGGATCGACGGGCAATGAGTCGATGACCTGGGCCATGAATACAGCGGTTCCTGGACTGGTGATGAAACGTTATCCAGAATCTCGAGTGATTTATGTAAGTTCAGGAAACGTATATTCTTACACAGACACGAGCGGCCTTGGTTCACCTGAAAACGGAGACTTGGGCCCCATCGGAGAGTACGCCCAGTCGCGGCTGGGGGGAGAACGAATCGCGGAGTATTACGCGACGCTCCAGGGAACCCCGCTGACCATCGTCAGACTCTTTTACGCGACGGAGTTGCGATACGGGATCATTCATGATATCGTTCATAAGGTCTCCTCGGATTCGCCAATCGATCTCGAAATGGGGCATGTGTAAGGACGAATACATCGCGGGAAACGGCTGGCAGGAGCAACTCTATGTGCGCGAAGCACGACGCCTTGTTGGCGATTTCGTGATAACGCAGAACCACTGCCAGCAGAAGGAGAATGTT
>JABIQT010000785.1 GCA_018667995.1 Candidatus Latescibacterota bacterium | reverse complement strand
CTCCAATAAACCAAAATCGGTTCAGATTGGACTTCTTATCAGCAAGGACCGAGCCCATTGGGCGCGGTCCACGAGTTCGCCGAGACGTCGGACCGCCGATACGTCGGACCGCCTCGTCGCCCGCTCCAATCATCCGGCTTTTACTTCCACCCGGTCCGTATAAAAGGACATATAGTCCTTAAGTTCTTCTACCTCCGGATAGGGATTCCGATAGCTCCAGACAAAGTTTTCAAGCGTATCCTCGCCTTTGAGACTCCAGTAGGATGCGTGTCCCTTGAACGGGCAGTAGGTGGAGAGTTCTGTCGGTTCCAGGAGTGACCAGTCAATATCTTTGGGTGGTAGATAGTAGACATCTCCGTGCCGAGTTTCGTGAATCAGTAGGGCGGAGGTCGTATCGGCAATCAGAAGATCGCCGTAGCGTACATTGATCAGGGAATCGGTGGCTGTAACCCTAACTTCATAGTCCGGGATTCGCTCCAGGATAGATCGGCGTGAATCCGTCATGGGGAATTGGCTCATGGCTCACCTCCTTACCTGGTTTCACGATCATACACCGCTGGTGACAGGGGCGGGCATGTTCGATAATAACGTCTAATCAAATGAGAGAGTGAATGATGGCCGTAGGCGTCTGGGAACCTGAAAAGCGAGAAGAAAAGACAGTAGACACGACGCTGCTTAAGCGGTTTCTTGCCGTTGATACGGCTAGCGGTGTTATTAGCGAAGGAGATCTTGAGTCTGCTGGCTTAGCTTCTGAAAGCGGTATCATGAAGCTCGACACCGCTGCATGGCGGTCCACCGAGATTCTTCAGACAGAAGAAATTGTCGGCTTAATCAGGTTTTTCACCCTCGTTGAATCTCAGATAGCCGGATGGGATGCTGGTGCGAAATCGCCGGTTATTCCCCTCGCCAAACTCCTTAAGGAACGAGAAGAGTTCACACCGGAACTTAGAAAATGGATCAAGACCACTACCGACAACCGGTATCTTCCATACGGAAGCGCCCTATAGGGCCCCTCCATACAATTCTTCGTTTTGCCGGAGTCAGGCAGTATAATCCGCGCTCCCCGCAAGTGGGGTTTTGTTACAAGGCGGTGAAGAGCCATGCGCACGGCAGAGATAGATCGGAATACACTTGAAACGCAGATCTTCGTTTCCATCAATCTGGATGGGACAGGTGAGCGGACGTTTGAGGCAGGCCTGCCCTTTCTTGAGCACATGCTCGATCAGGTGGCGAGACACGGGCTGATTGACCTGGTTGTCCGGGCCAAAGGAGACCTGGAGATTGATGCTCACCACACAGTGGAGGATATCGGTATCACTCTGGGTCAGGCGGTGAAGGATGCCGTTGGCGAGAAAAAGGGCATCCGTCGTTACGGACATGCCTACGTGCCGCTGGACGAGGCACTTTCGAGGGTTGTGATCGATTTTTCCGGCAGGCCGGGGCTTGAGTACAACGTGGAATTTGCCCAGACAATAGTGGGTGACTTCGATGTTCAACTATTCCAGGAGTTTTTCCAGGGATTTGTCAATCATGCCCAGGTCACGCTGCATATCGATAACCTCAGGGGTAACAATGCTCACCACCAGATTGAAACTGTCTTCAAGGCTTTCGGTCGAGCGCTGCGTATGGCGGTAGAGGCAGACCCGAGAATGTCGGATGTCACGCCTTCAACCAAGGGTACGCTTTAGTACCTAGATAGGACACTTACATGCGGATTATTCCAGCCATCGACTTCAAGGATGGCAAGGTGGTTAACCTCAAACAGGGTCAACTTGACCAGACCACCACCTACTCCGACGATCCTGTTGGGATGGCGGATCATTGGGTCAGTCAGGGCTGTGAGCGACTCCATCTTGTCGATCTGGATGGCGCATTCGAAGGCAAGCCGATGAATGCAGAGGCGATCGGAAGGATCGCATCAAATCACCCGTCGCTAACGATTCAACTGGGTGGCGGAATCCGCAGCCCGGAAATAATCGATGCGTATCTCGAAGCGGGCGTGGACTATTTAATTATCGGTACCAAGGCTGTTCAGGAGCCGGAGTTTGTCGGCGAGATGTGCCGCCGTTTCGCCGGGCATATCATCGTCGGGCTGGATGGTCTGCACGGCATGGTGGCCATCAATGGCTGGAAGGAAGTGACTGATATTTCCGTTAAGAGTTTGGCTATGCTGTTTGAGAGCGACGGTATTGATGCCATTGTTTACACCGATATTGGTAAGGACGGCATGATGGGTGGCGTAAACCTGCATGCAACTAAAGATCTGGCAGATTCGATCGAAGTGCCGATAATTGCATCCGGTGGTGTCAACGACCTTGGAGATATAGAAGCGTTGCTTGACGTCGGCGAAAGAGTGACGGGCGGAATTACCGGTGTTATTACCGGTCGTGCGCTTTATGAAGGTACGCTGGATCTGGCGGAAGCGATTGCCATGACCAAATCAGTGTCCTCCTGACGAAGTAAGCCTGCCCCCTGAGCATACAGGGCGATGCGGCACCCAGGTCGCGCACGACCGAAGAATCTCGAGATCTTTCGACTTCGGTCGCTTTGCTCCCTACGCTCAAGATGACGCTCTAGTTCACTCAGAAAGACGTTTTAGCGGCAATTTGCTGCTTCGCCAGTCTCCTCTGGATCATCTCCGATATTGAAATCACTTTGATGTCTTCCTGTTCCAGTATCGGTATGGCATGTGTCAGGTATTGCAGGGTTGACCTATAGGGGTGGCCGATGGCAATGGCAGTCCCACGACGTCTGGCGAGTTTAAGCAGGCGCCTGAACTGGCGGTCAATTTCAAACAGGGTGCGGTCATTGTCGAGAAAGACGTCACGGCTGGCTGAGAGGACATTTTTTTGTCTGGCGACATGAGAGGCCACGGTCTTGTGAGTAGTGCGCGAGTCGACGAAAAACATTTTGCGATGGCGGACAGATTCCATCAGCCAACTCATTGCTTCCGGTTCCTGGGTTAGCAGACTACCCATATGATTGTTGATGCCGCGGGCGAATGGCACACGAATCAATGCTCTGTCGATGACGTGGAGAAAGTCGTTTCGGGTAAGGCCCTGGGTTAGGGCAATCTCGCTCATCGGCTGATTTCGCATGTTTGCCATAGGCAGGTGAATCATTACTTCTTTGCCGGCTCTATGGGCGTAGCGGGCAAGCCCGGTGCTATGGCGAGTATCAGGTATGACCGCATAGGTCAGGGATGCGGGCAGATCGATCGCCTGCATACCGCGTACACGGTTGTGACCAATGTCATCAATAATGATGGCGATATAGGCAGAAGGCAGGGGGTCAGATTTTGAGGGAGTTGGACCCAACTGCAGCATTAAGGCTGCAAGAAATGTGAGGCCGATTGGGAACCGCTTCGGCAACGCCTACCCTTGTGGTGTTGTCGTCCTGCTTAGTATATGCAGACCTTTCAACAATGTCAGCGCTTCATTGAGCTGATAGTCCTGTGTAGCTAACTCCAGATTGGCCGGTTTTCCATCCAGCTTGGTCTCAACGTCCCCCTTGCCACCAGCGGTGAGATGCTTGGCGAGATTCTTCTCCTTAATTCGCCAGGGATTAGCTTTGACCGGTGTTACTTTTGATCTGTCTACCCAGATATCCGGAACGATACCCTCCGCCTGAATAGATTTGCCGCTGGGGGTGTAGTATCGCGCTGTTGTCAGCTTAATTGCTCTTTCGTTGTTGAGCGGAAGGATAGTCTGAACGGAGCCTTTGCCAAAGGTATTGGTGCCCATGACAATGGCTCTGCCGTGATCCTGCAGAGCGCCGGCGACGATTTCCGATGCGGAAGCGGTACCTTCATTTACCAGAACTACGATGGGTACGCCATTGGTCGCATCGGGATCAGTGG
>JABIQT010000863.1 GCA_018667995.1 Candidatus Latescibacterota bacterium | reverse complement strand
CTTTACCAACCTGTAGGCTAAACTCAATAGAAACATACCCAGCTGAAATCTCTGCCCCACAGCCTCCTTCAGGCGCTCCCTCATGACATCCAGTACCGTAGTGATTGAGGTCCAGATAGAGACGGTCGCATCAGACTTACCTGGAAAGTCGTATTCCCCGTTTTCCTTTTCGGTAGGCGGCGCAAACACCCAGTTTACCCATCGTTTTTCGGGCTCTTTATATTTCTCATCCTTCAGTTCAAGGTACTTATCCTCTACGAGACCAATATTTGCGAGCGGAGAGAATGCTTTTCGATAGGTGCCCAATGGTGCATCAGGCTGCCGTATGTTATGTTTATTCAAATAGTCATAGCAGACGCGCATAACCCGGAAGGCATTCTGATAGTATCCGCCCCAGACGTGTATTCCGTGTTCTTCTACACGGGAAGCATATTCCGGCGCCATATTTCGCCCACTAGCTCCCTTACCCCCTAGACGCCATCCCATCTGGTATACCGTGAGATCATATTTCTCCTCCCACCCTTCCTCTTCGGTAATCTCAAATGCTGTCGCGAGAGCCCCTATTCCGCCTCCCAGTATCGCTATCTTCTCTTTTTTTGCACCGTCAGCCAAAATGCCCGTCCTCTCTATACACCGTCGCTATTTGATTGACCAGAATATGTGGCCCGTCTACATCAGAACTTAGGGCTCGGTGTTTTAAAACTGTTGCGTGAGCTGCAAGATCGCCAGACGCCCAATTTTGGGTGTTCCGATATATTCAAGGTGTTTATTGTTAAGGAGATTCTGAACGGACAGCGTCGCCCGGGTCATCCTGGAAAAAGGCAGTGCCCAGCTGGTGTTCAGATCAAGCGTGGCATAGGATGGGACAGCACCTATGAAAACACCTGATCTCACCGGAAAGCTGTTCACATATCGAAACCGCAGCTGGGTATCCATCCCTTTTGCAGGATTGAAGTACCGAATACTACCACCAAATTTGTGCTTTGGAGCATTCAGGGCTATATCTTCAGGTTGCTTACTATTCTTCCTAAATAAGTCCTTGCTGGTGAACGAGTAATTTCCCGTAAATCGCAAATTGGGGGTCGCAAAGAAGCCGATATTGAAGTCGGTACCGTAGAGCGAGACATCACCCACAAAGTTTCTGAATGTCAGCACCAGCGCACTTGGACTCAGAGCGCCAGCTTCGTCAGGCGTAACTGTACCTACGGGAATCTGTGCGATATTGTCCGCCAGCGCGGCCGCATCTGCGGCAGGCAAGAATTGTCCCAGGTACGTTGACAGCGTCGCAGAATCAAAGAACACGTTGGGTGTCTGGACATCCAAAGATGTGACAAAGTGCTCGACACGGCTGTAGTAGAAGTCTGTCGACCAGGACCACCTTGAATCGTGCGAGCCTCGATACCCAAACTCAAGAGTATTGGTAGTACTCGGTTTAAAGGAGCCGATATCTGTAACCGTCGAGGGTGTAACAAGATCGAATGCATTCGTCGCGGTATTGAGCTTTCTCAACTGCGTCAACACATCGGCAGATGCGGGAGCGGGAATGCCGGATAGATCGACGCCCTGTGCCAGCAAAATACCGACAATTGCGTCCCACCGTTCTGTGGCGTCCGCTGGTATAAAGGCAGAGCTGCCGCCGGACGTTGGTGGCGTAAACGGGGACTGCATATAGAGATTCCCCACCCCGCCCGATGAATCGCGCCTGAACGTAAATCCGTCCTCCAGCAAGCCGAGGGCCTGCAACGGATACGGAAGCGGTCCCAGAGAAGGTGCCACATTGAGATCAAGAAACAGAATCTGCGCGGAGGGTGTCGTGAAGGCTCGGTTGTACGTGAAACGGAAGTTATGTTCGTCATGAGGATTCAGAACTACGCCAAAACGGGGTGATATGACCGGGTCTTTGAGTCGACTATGCGAATCAACGCGTACCGTTCCGACCAACTTTATCGGGTCCAGGAATTGTGTCTCCGATTGCAGATAGTATCCAAACTCATTGATTCCGTCCGCCTTCTCATTGCGCCCGTTGATGGTAAAACCGGTGTTGGGTCGTGTCAAAGTCATATCCACACCATACGTGAGACGTTGCTTCATTACATCGCTTTGATGTTGAATCTGAGTGCCGAGTACACTGGACTTTTCAATCAGGATATCTCCACTACGGAGAAGATACGCGCCATTGTCGTCGAGATGACTCCGATTCAGATAAGACTGGATGAAGAGTTTCTTATAGGTCATCCGCCCCTGGGCGTACCCATAAATCCAGTTCTTGTGCGCTATTGCACCGATGTCAGTGATATTAAGACTGGTAGCCCGGCTGAGACCACCGGAAAATATCGCGGTCAGATCCGGATTTATTCGAAAATCAATACGCGAATCAAACTTACTATTCCGGATTCCGTAATCTCTCTGATTGGGAGTCAATCCTCCGATATTGACCCGGCCATTGAGCGATTGAACACCGATGATCACAGAATCGGGTTCCGCCGGATCCGTAGTCTTCCAATCCGTGCCTTGGTAATGTTGACCGGAAATCTTGTACCCAATATTAGGGCGCAAGCGGCCTGCATGCCGGAAAGACGCCATCATCAGACTGCGTTCCCCTACACCGACAGTAACGCGGGAACCTGAGGACTCTAATGGCGATCGCGTAATAATGTGCATAACACCGTTTGCTGCGTTGGGGCCATAGAGTGCAGATCCCGGTCCGGAGACTACTTCAATTCGATCAATGTCATCATTTGTGGTCGAGATGAGCTGCATATTATTCATGCGAATGGATGGAACCGACGTATTTCTATAGTCAGTCAGCGTCAGCAGCTTATCGAAGTTACTGATAGCGTTATTGAACCCCCGAACTGCCACGCGTGACTGGTTAAGGCCGGTATTCACAACGTCAACACCTGGCATTGACTTAAGATGTTCTGACGGTGAAAGCGCTGGTCTGGCTATGACTTCATCACTGCCCATCACACTCACGTGGGCAGGTGCATCTACCGCTTTTTCCTGGTACCGCGATGCGGTGACAACGGTGGCGTCAAATTCAATGGTCCGATGCGTGAGCCTGATCTCACCCATATCGGCTGTCGTCGCAGCAATCTGAGCCTCTATGATAACAGGTGAATAACCGATATATGAAATTGTTATACGGTATTGGCCTGGAGAGACACCACTCGTCGTAAAAATGCCATCCGCATCTCCCAGAAGAGTGCTCTGCTGAGCGTCGCCATCTAACCGGAGGAGACGAATTGATGCCAGAGGCAATCGTTCACCCGAAGCATCATCAACGACAGTGCCTCTTACTGTAAAAGTCTGTGCAAGGGAAAGATCCGGAGATAGTAGATGGATGAGCAGGCCCAACAACAATGCTCGAAAAATGTAACTTCTGTGGCGCATTTATGCTCCTCTTACGCGTGTGGGCATCTGGATCAAATGAAAACGATTAGATATGATACACTTGCTCTATCTGGGACACAGAGATCCCGCCGATCTTGTCCTTCATATAGAAGATCTCTCACACAACCCGTAGTGTGTTCAGGGCGCGACATCTATCGGGAGATAGACTCG
>JABIQT010000587.1 GCA_018667995.1 Candidatus Latescibacterota bacterium | reverse complement strand
GTGACAGGAGTCGCATTGATGCGGCCATGATCGCAGAGGCAGCGCGGGATGGTGATAGGGTCGCCACCGATGTGATGTACCGTGCGGCCACGCTTCTCGGCATTGCGGTTGCAGGTCTCACCAATTTGCTCAATCCAGAGATGTTTGTCATAGGCGGTGGTGTTGTGAATGCCGGCGATCTTATCTTCGATCCTATCTGGGAGCAGATTGACCGGATAGCATACAAGTGGTCCGCGAGTATTCTGAAGATTGTTCCGGCGAAGCTTGGAGACGACGCCGGTATTATTGGGGCCGCCCGCAATTTTGTAGTTGAGCGGGGGGGATGAGGACCGTGCGCGTTGTATTTGTGACGACCGAAGCGGAACCGTTCGCCAAAACAGGCGGATTGGCCGATGTCTCAGGTGCGCTACCGCCAGCATTGATGGACCTTGGCGTCCACGTTGACGTCATTATGCCACTCTATGGAACCATTGACACTTCGGCGTTTGGGCTCAAGAAACTTATCATCCCCCAAAAGATGCGCGTGCCGGTAGGTGGTCAAACCGAAGGCCTAGGTATCTGGCAAGGAACGATCCCGGGCAGCACGGTTCAAGTATACTTCCTCGAACACCATTGGTATTTTGATCGGTCTTCCCTCTACACAGATCCGGAGACCGGATCCGATTATGTAGATAATGCGGCTCGATTCGTTTATTTCTGCCGCGCCGCACTTGTGGCTACCGAAGCCCTAAACCTCCGGCCCGATGTTTTCCACTGCAATGACTATCAAACCGCACTCATTCCCGCGTATCTGAAACATCTTGAGAGTTGTCGCTTGGTTTTTAGAAACGTGGCGTCTCTTTACAGCATTCATAATATGGCCTATCAAGGCATCTATCCAAGATCCACCATGTCGCTGGCTGGCTTCGGATTCGAGCACTTCTATGTTATGAGCCCTTTCGAGTTTCATGGCCGGGTTAACTTGATGAAGGCGGGAATTGTATTTGCCGATGAGATCAGCACGGTAAGCGAGAGATATGCCCTCGAAATTCGAAGCCACTCGGAATACGGACACGGTTTAGAAGGGGTGCTCGCGGAGCGACGCTCTGCCTTAAGTGGAATCGTTAATGGTATCGATGATGTCTCGTGGAATCCAGAGACAGATCCGCTTATACCGGCTCACTTCACTGCGGACGATATCGCAGAAAAGAGGCTGGACAAGCAGGCTCTCTTGGAGACCTTTGGTTTCTCAGACCGGGCAGCGGACCTTCCTCTCATCGGCATGGTATCCAGACTTGTATCGCAGAAAGGGTTAGATCTGGTCACAGAGGCCATTGACATTCTTGTCAAAATGGACGTGCGGTTTGTATTTCTGGGTACAGGGGACATTGTTTACCATCGTGCACTTCAGCAGGCAGCAGCAATGTACCCGGACCGAATTGCGGTCCGTTTGGCATTCGACAATAAACTTGCCCACCAGATCGTAGCTGGATCCGATATGTTTCTTATGCCATCTCAGTATGAGCCGTGTGGCTTAAGCCAGCTATATAGTCTGCGATATGGCACCATTCCAATTGTTCGCGGCACCGGTGGCCTCGTCGATACTGTCAGAGACATTGAAGGCGATCCTGATGGTGGTACCGGATTCGTGTTCCACGACTATACCAGTGGCGCCATGTTAGCTGCAATCGAACGAGCATTGGCAGTCTATGATGTCCGTACCAAATGGGAAGATATAATGCGGTGCGGTATGGCTAAGGATTTCTCCTGGCGGACATCTGCCGAGAAATACCAGGTCCTGTATCAACGGGCTATAGGCCACCGTAGTTGAAGGCTATCCTGAGAGTGCGCACCGTATTTGGAGTTGCACACCATCTCAGGTAAGCCTATATTTCACTATTCGATGCAATAATCTACTCCATAGATGTTACCGCTCTATAGGTTGATCGATGCACAGACTTGCCTCAGTTGCTCTGTTACTATCATTGCTTTTTTCGCCCCTATCGATAGGGGCTGAGTCCGTGATCTGCTCTATGCCTGAGATGTTTTCGCAACAGGCCATGGAGCACTCGGACGTTGAACCCATGGACGAGGCGCACGCCTGCTGTCCCATGCCCGAAACATCTCCTCCCTGTGACATCAATGGGGTTGGTATCGCCATCACCTGTTGCGATGCCGTGCCCTTGGCCTGCACCAGGCAGGTCGGAATCAAACCAGCAGAACGTGTCGGTGCCCCACATCGGCTGTTATTTTCTGGCGCTGCATCATTGTTGACATCTCTGAGTGTTACATCGACGCTTACAGGTAAATTTCCCTCCCAGCCGCACTATTTGCAGGACCCCTCTCCACCGCTACATCATTTACTCTGTACCTACATTATCTGATTATAGCGAAGTGCCTTGCTTTTAACCGTGGTCTCGTGGGACTGGACGGACTTCTGTGTCCTTTGGACATGGCCGTGCCGCCTAGAGCATGAGACATCGATTAGATCCAAATTCTCCGTTGGAGCCTGCAGCTCTCTACTATAGGGGAGCCGTCGGTACCGGAGAGTGCGTAAGGAGTCGCGCAACTATGTTCGCGATGATCAGATTAACCGTAATTATGGCATCCTGGATGCCCTTAGCGGTGTATGCACAGCCGCCACAGCCACTTGCCCTCCAGCAACTCATTGTTGAAGCGTTGGATCGAAGCCCTGCGTTGAAAGCTGCTGAAAATAGGAGGGATGCCGCAACATATCGCCGCCCACAGGTCACGGAACTGGCTGATCCGATGTTCAGCTACACCCGATGGATTTCCACACCGGAGACCAGGGTTGGACCACAAACGAGCATATTCAGATTATCTCAACGCATCCCATATCCCGGCAAGCGGAGCCTGAGGGGTGATCTGGTGGATGAAGCGGTGAATGCATCTGAATCGCAACGGCACATCGTCTCGAGAGACGTTACCTATCAGATGTCCAAGGCCTACTATGATCTGTACGCCGTCGAGCGATCCATTGAAATACTGGACAACTATATGTCCACTCTTCTCACTTTCACGAGAGTCGCGGAGGAGAAATATGCGACTGGGACGGGCAGTCAGGCGAGCGTGTTGAAGTCTCAGGTCGAGGCGTCAACAATCATGGCGCGAAGGCTTGCATTCGAAGGATCCAGAGGCGGCTTGGCTGCAGCTATCAACGCGCTTCGTGATCGTCCGGCCGACTTGCCGGTGGAGACAGGGAGTGAATTGGGAATTTCGTACTACGTGATACCGGAAAGTCTACTGGTTGAACAAGCATTGAAGAACCGCCAGGAATTGCAGATCGTAGATGCACATATCAGACGAAGCGATATCGTAGCCAGAGCGTCGGGCCTTGCCTTCCGCCCGGATCTTGAGGTCCAGGCTGCATACATAACTGTACCCAAAAAATCCAACACTATCACAGATTCCGGAAAAGATGCATTCAGTATCATGCTGGGACTCAATATTCCATTTCGTCGGGCTGGACGAAGAGCCGCGGAACTAGAAGCCAAGGCCGAGGAAATGGCCAATCGGATGGACAGGAGTAGACTCGAGAATCTGGTTCGCGCTGAAGTTTCCGATATCTATCAGCGTGCTACGAGTACTGCCGCCACGCTGAGGCTCTACGACCAGGGAATGATGGCACTGGCCGAGAGTAGTCTGGAGTCGGCACTGGCTGGCTATCAATCGGGCACCGTGGACTTCCTCAATCTGCTGGACGCCGAACGTACCCTGTTGAAACTGAGACTCGATCATATTCGTGAGTTAGCGCAGTACCGAAAGTACATTGCCGGTTTGGAACGGGCAGTCGGCGGTGATTTACCCGGAGGACGCTAGTATGAAAAAGATATCAATCCTGCTACTCACAATGGCTCTCCTGTTCGCGTGTGCAGACAGCGAAGAAATCGCCAATGCGCCAGAGCAGAGCGAACAGCTATGGACATGTGGTATGCATCCCCATGTGTTGGTCAGCGAGGCAGGCCAATGTCCCATATGCAAGATGGATCTCGTGGCTGTCAATATGGAACAGGGCGCGACGATTTCTTCAGAATCCGTGGACCAGTCTGGCCACATTCATGAGGCCGCTGAACGGACTGAGCAGGAGAGGAATATCCTCTATTGGCGTGCCCCCATGGACCCTACCTACGTTTCTGACAGTCCTGGAAAATCGCCTATGGGAATGGATCCGGTGCCGGTTTACGACGGAGAGCAGGGAAGCACTGGACCAACGGTCATTATCGATCCGGTAACCGTGCAGAACATTGGTGTGCAGTTCTCACCAGTGCGCCAAGAATCTCTGCAGCGAATTATCAGGTCGGTCAGCCACGTGGACTATAATGAAGAGACCTTCTCAAGAGTAAATATCAAATACTCGGGATGGATTGAACGCCTATACGTGGACCAGACTGGACAGCCCGTCAAGGCCGGTCAGCCGATGTTGGAGATTTACTCTCCTGAACTGGTTTCCACTCAGGAAGAGTATCTGCTTGCTTTCCGAAATCGTCAGCGACTTGGAGAGAGCGACATGCCTGCCATCGCATCCGGAGCGATATCTCTGCTCAAGGCTGCGCGTCGCCGGCTTTCATACTGGGACATCACGGACGATCAAATTCGAGCGCTGGAGAATTCCGGCACGGTGACGAAGACCATGACCATTTTTGCTCCGTCGGATGGTTTCGTCATAGAGAAGCATGTTGAGCAGGGAATGCGCGTCGCAGCGGGCATGGATCTCTACCGACTTGCAGATCTTTCATCGGTATGGTTGTACGCCCATTTCTACGAACATGAAGGGCCATGGATCAGAGCGGGTCAAGAGGTGGTAATGGATCTTCCCTACAATCCCGGAAAAGAGTATAGGGGCACGGTAGATTACGTTTATCCGTATCTCGATAAACAGACCAGAGATATCAAGGTTCGACTGGTCTTTCCGAATCCGCGCCTGGAATTGAAGCCGAACATGTACGCAAACGTGAATCTCAAGATTCACATGGGAGACGTGGTGACAGTGGTAAAGGATGATGCCGTGATTCGCAGTGGAACTCGTGATATGGTCTTTGTGGCATTGGGTGACGGGAAATTCGAACCTCGAGAGATTGTGCTGGGTGTCAAAGGGGATGGTGGCCTGTTTCAGGTTATCTCCGGCCTTTCGCCTGGGGAATCGGTCGTCACATCAGCCCAGTTTCTACTTGATTCAGAGAGCCGCTTGAAGGAGGCCGTGCAGAAAATGCTGGCGTCACGCCGTCTCAAGCAATCAGAAGTCGGGGATGGTGCTCCCACGACTATCAAACCTCGATAGCCGAACAGAACGGACAGAACCCATGCTACGGAATATCATCCAGTGGTCGGTGATCAATCGGTTTCTGGTCATCGTCGGCACTATCATCGTAATACTCGCGGGCACACTCTCCCTGGTTTCTCTGCCTGTGGATGCGATTCCAGATCTCTCGGATGTACAGGTCATTGTGCTCACGGACTACCCGGGCCAGGCGCCTCAGGTCGTAGAGGACCAGGTCACCTATCCTCTCACTTCAGCGATGCTCGCCGTTCCCTTTGCAAAGACAGTCCGGGGGTACAGTTTCTTCGGACTGAGTTTCGTATATATAATCTTCGAGGATGGCACGGATCTTTACTGGGCCAGAAGCCGGGTCCTTGAATCGCTCAACTATGTCTCGAAGACACTGCCGCCAGGCGTCACTCCATCTCTCGGCCCGGATGCCACGGGTGTAGGCTGGGTCTATGAATATGTGCTGAAGAGTGATCGCCACAATCTGGCCGAGCTGCGGTCCATACAGGACTGGTATCTCCGTTACGAGATAACTTCCGTCCAGGGCGTCGCTGAAGTGGCGAGCATTGGAGGTTATGTTAAGCAGTATCAGGTTGAAGTGGATCCCAACAAGCTCGCGATCTATGGAATTCCTTTGAACAAAGTCCGTACCGCTATACAGCGAAGCAACAATAATGTGGGTGGGCGTCTGGTTGAAATGGCTGAGACCGAGTTCATGGTGCGTGGCCTTGGATATATTGCCTCCATAGAAGATCTCGAAGATGTTCCTCTCGGCGTGGACCCCAATGGTACGCCGATCCTGCTCAAGCAAGTGGCTGAGATCCACCTGGGCCCCGAGCTGCGTCGGGGCATAGCAGAATGGAATGGCGAAGGTGAAATCGTAGGCGGCATTGTCGTTATGCGTTACGGAGAAAACGCGCTGAGCGTGATAGAGGCGGTGGAGCGCCGGCTCGAAGATTTGAAGGCGGGGCTTCCAGAAGGCGTCGAGATCATACCGGCATATAACAGGGCAGGCTTGATTGAGCGTGCGATCGACAACCTGTCGGAAAAGTTAATCGAGGAAATGCTAATCGTGGGCCTCGTTTGCCTACTGTTTCTGCTTCACGTTCGATCGGCATTTGTAGCCATCATAACGCTACCCCTGGGCATCCTCATTTCCTTTATCGTGATGGCTTATCAAGGCGTAAATGCAAATATCATGTCCCTGGG
>JABIQT010000381.1 GCA_018667995.1 Candidatus Latescibacterota bacterium | reverse complement strand
GATTTAATTGTCAGGTATGGCGACAAACAGGCGCTGAATGGCATTACGCTTGACGTGTACGCGAACGAAATCCTTGGGGTTATCGGGCCGGCACAGTCCGGCAAGACGACCATGCTCAAGGTGGTCAATCGGACTATCGAATTCATAACCGGGGTCAAGGTACAGGGCACGGTCAAGGTTGATGGCGAGAATGTGGATGAAGTGAAGAGTGTGTACCAGTTGCGACGCAAGATCGGGATGGTCTTTCCATTACCGGTGGGGTTGCCTATGTCGATCTTTGACAATGTAGCGTTTGCGCCGCGTTCGGCAGGAATGAAAGATGGGGACGAGCTGGACGAACTGGTTGAACGTTGCCTGCGCCAGTCTGCTCTGTGGGATGAAGTGAAAGATCGTCTGAACAGCCTGGGCACAAAGCTCTCTGGCGGACAACAACAACGGCTGACCATAGCACGCGCACTGTCACATCAACCCGAAATCCTCTGCCTGGACGAATTCTCCATCGCCGTGGATCCCGTGACGACCATGCGCATTGAAGATGTCCTCAAGGAACTGCGTTCGCAGATCACCATAATCCTGGTTACGAATCTGGTGCAACAGGCATGGCGACTTGCAGATCGTACGGCTTTCATGTTCAATGGGGATCTGATTGAGATCGATACGAACGAAGTGATATTCTCCGACAATCCGGCGAATCAAATGACCTATGACTACGTGAATGGAACATTCGGATGAGCGATACCAGAAATTGCAGCATTCAAACCGATAAACTCAGTCTGTGGTACGGTGATTTTCAGGCGTTAATCGACGTGAGCGTAAATGTAGTCGATGGCTTGATTACGTCACTGATAGGCCCTTCAGGTTGTGGGAAGACCACATTACTAAGGTGCTTTAATCGTGTAAACGAGCGGTACGGGAATGTGACCACCAAAGGCGTGATCAAGGTCCTCGGCAAGAATATATACGACGAGGATGTATCCCTGCCGGAGCTTCGGAAAACCGTGGGAATGGTATTTCAGCGTCCAAATCCTTTGCCTATCTCCGTTTACGAGAATGTAGTTTTCGGCCTGCGTGTGCACACGGCTCAAAGCAAGTTGAAGAGATCTGAAATGGATGAAATGGTAGAACAGTCGCTTACCGAAGTCAATCTGTGGGACGATCTAAAAGATCGGCTTAAATCTAAGGCCACATCTCTCCAATTGGAGCAGCAGCAGAAGCTCTGTATTGCTCGCCTGCTACCTCTGAAACCCCGTGTGATACTCATGGATGAGCCCTGCTCCGCCCTTGATGTCGATGCCACCCGTGCGGTAGAAGAGTTGATGTTGGAGCTGGCCGGGCGTTACACCATACTGATTGTTACGCACAACATGGCACAAGCACGTCGCGTGAGCGACGAATGCATCTTCATGCTACTGGGCGAGATTATCGAACACAGCAGTACAGAGGACCTTTTCATCAATCCGACACATCCCAAAACTTCAGACTATATTGAGGGCCGATACGGCTAGCGTAACCTGCTACCACCGCTATACTGGGATGCCTGATTCGGTCGTAGAGACGCTATAACAGTGCGAGTCGATGAATACGAGACATCTCCTAAATGATATGCGGTATCCAGGCTCTGTCCGGAACGAAACGTGTCCGGCGAATATATCCCCGATGCCTTCTGGTGATCTTGAACCTAAGAGCGAGACCGTTCGGCTGTTTCTCAGAATGTAACGCCTTGTCGATTCCCTTTTTTGCGTACTCTTACCGATTCTTTCCAGGATTCACCCCATAGGCAGATGGGGCAAGGTACGCTTGCAGTGTATATGATAGCGGCCAGATGCTAGTGTAAGTGCTTGAAGCGAGGCCCCCTGAAATAGACACTGGATGGGGAGGTCTACTAGCTATTAACGATTTCGATGCCGTGATCTACAATGGCGGACGATATAGCGTCTTGACGCAGCTAAACCGCCGACCTATGGTATCGGGACTTCAAAGACGGCTCTTGGGCCATCCATGCACCCAAGCCTCTCAGATTCTACAGAATATCTTCGTTAACGCCGGTATAGACGTGACGTCCTGTACGTTGTGTAAGACTGATAGGGTAAAGACCACGTGCGATGTAAATCACATTGGCGGGAGCTTGACGCTATAGAAGAAACGACGGAGGGACTATAAAAATGGTAAATGCAGAACCCAAGATCTCAAAGAAACCAGTTACCTTGGTTCAGCTGCGTGAGCAGCACGCCTCGAAACGGCGGGGCAAGGATCACCTTGTCGACCTGGCTAGTACTTTATTCGATCAAACGAGACAGATCCATCACCTGACTGATGATCACAAACGGCTCCTGATGGCGGCTGTTCTTTTACAGGACCTGACCGAGGATCAGGACATAGCGACGTTCCATAAAACCTCGAGCAAGATCATTCGGTCCCATGAGCTGTCCGATCTCTCGGCAGAGGAGCAGAAGCAGGTGGCGGCACTCGTTCGGTATCAACGGGGCAAAGTAAAACGAGGCGCCATCGCAAAAATTGTCTCAGGATCGCCGATGCTCACGAACGAGATATTGATCCTGGTTGCCCTGCTGCGTATCACACTGGGCCTGGGACATTCACGAGATCGAAAGACTCGAATCCAAGCCCTGCAGGTCACACCCGATATGCTGCATCTGGTGGTCCGCGGCGCGTATGCGGCCGCAGACGCCGCAGCCGCTCAAGCGAATTCGGACTTGTGGGCAAAGGCCTGCCATCAGATTCTGGTTATCGAGCCGTCGGAAGAAACGGAGAATGAATTAGATAAGGAATCCGAGAATCTGCCGTTTCCGGTTCCAATGAAGACTCCTGGAATAGGGTCTTGGGATCCCATGGCAGAAGCGGGAAGAAAGATCCTGAGGTATCACTTTGCTATAATTGTGGCCAATGAAGCAGGGACAGTCCTGGGCGAGGATATAGAGGCGTTACATGACATGCGCGTGTCCACCCGCAGAATGCGGGCTGCATTTGACGCTTTCGCCGAGGCTTACGATTCAGAAGAGATAAAGTCCTTCATTGCCGAACTACGGTTGCTCGGTCGTGTGCTGGGTACCGTGCGGGATCTCGATGTGTTCATGGTAAAGGCTCAAGACTATCAAGAAAAGCTTGGAACGGCAGACCAGCAGGGGTTAGAGCCTCTGACACAGGCTTGGCGAGAGGAGCACGAGGCCGCTCGATCCAAGATGATTGCCCACTTGGAGAGCCGCCGGTACTACAATTTTACGCACCGGTTTAATCTCTTTCTCCACACACCCGGTGCTGCAGCACGTCCCGTCACCAGCGCTACACCCTATCTGGTATGTCAGGAAGCGCCCGTACTGATCTACAACAGGCTGGCCGTCGTTCGAAGCTATGAATCCATCTTGAGTAGTCCGTCCATTGATCAGCTACATGAATTACGTATTGTATTCAAACGGTTACGCTATACGGTTGAGTATTTTCGTGAGGTCTTGGGACCGGAAGCCATGGCCGTTATAACCGAAATCAAACAGTTTCAAGATCATCTGGGAGATCTGAACGATGCCGATGTGGCCTGTCGCATCCTCAGTGGATTTCTGCAGGAGTGGGAGAAGCGGCAGAGCCATCTGTTACTGGACGAAAGGCAGGACCCGGAGCCTGTTGCTGCCTATCTCGCGGCCAAACATGCTGAGCGG
>JABIQT010000861.1 GCA_018667995.1 Candidatus Latescibacterota bacterium | reverse complement strand
GTGTTCGAGGAATTCGCGGTCCCCTGTATAGGTATAGTGCCACCAGAGGCTCTGCACGGTCCATGGCGTCTCGAATACCTCCCAACCCCAGGTGGGTACCGGGTAGGGATTCATAGTCATTTCGACAGGATACAGAGAGTGGGGGAAGAAGGCGCCCCTCATCTCATAGTAATCCCTCGCCCAGGCCTGACTGACGGGCAGGGCTCTGTGCACCATGTCCACATAGGGCAGGTGCTTGTCCACGTGGTTTGACGAGAAGGCTGCCCAGAAGGGCTGTTGTGTGTTGTAATTCATATGATAGTCACCGTGCCAGGAGGTACCGATATCCTTGTAACTCCAGTTGGCGAACAGTCCGGGACAGGTGACCCCCTCTCTTACGGCACAGTTCAGGAAGTACAGATTGCGGTACCAGGTCCGCTCGAGTTGGGTGTCCTCAAGTGCCACGGCGGAACGTGCCCAGTAGTGCTGCCAGCTCCGCAGTGAAGACCGGGAGGCATCCTCGAATAGGTCCGGAAGGGAGGCGGGCTGTGTGTAGACAGGATCATCAGGCAGATCCGATGCCAGGCCTTCCTCAAGCTGTACGACGGCAATGAATTCACGGCTGGCCGCCATGCTGCGCTCCAGATCGTTCATGGTTTCGGGAATGCCATCTACAGTCATGCGGCTTGCTTTTGTCAACGGTCCGGGCAGACACACCCGCAGTCGAAAGGCGCGGTCCTTGGGATGATGTGACGGCCTGGGTGCGTCATCTTCGCGTGGTGGGAGGAATGGAAGAACCTGCCGGAAGGAAAGCGTCTCGCCTTCGTCCGGCGTTGAGACGGTATATTCCGGAAATTCGTCCGGTGTGGTCGGATCCGGGATCAGGCGAACACGGTTAAACGGCGCAGCGATGGAGATACCGTTTTCGTCCGTCATATTCATCCAGAGATGGTCTTGAGACATATCTGTGAACAGTCGTAGCGTCTGCCTGATACCACCCACGAGAAGGTGCACGCTGCAAATGCCGTCCGCCAGGTTCAGGTGATAGCCCAGAGCTTCCACTTCGCGGCGGTCAAAACCGAACACCAGCGTGCCGCAGGGGAATGGGCGCGGGTAGGGTTTGCGGTAGTTTTCCTGCGCCATGCGCTGATAGTCATCGTACCAGGCATCGTCGGTGAGCAGATGGTGTGTATCGGGGATACGTTTCACGCGCTCAAAGACATCCTGGAAGGTCCCTATCTTCTCCCTGTTCTCTTCGGCGAGACGGATGTCCCAGACGTTATTGTGGCCGAAGTGGACCATGACTGCGTCCGGACGCAGGCACACCACAACGCCGAGGCCGCCATTACCCAGCAGCGCCCCTTCGAAGAAATTGACCGCCGGGCGATTGCGGATGATAGCGTGTTCTGCCGCCCGCGCGGAACCATTCAATTGGGAATGTGGCATTTCCTCTCCTTGACGATTGGAAATAGAAGTGGTGGTGCTTTCTGTTGCGGCCTGACCGGGCGTTTCGTGTAGCGTCACGTGTGCAGCGAATTGGGCAGTGGCTGCACACCGAGATGCTACTCACCTGCGGTATTTAGCAGCTATCGCTCTCCGGAGATTTTACAGGGATAGCACCTTCGTATTTGTCCCGGAGGAGCATGTGTACCCAATGAACCCGCAGACCAAATCCGGGAATCTGAGATATCCGCGCTGGCACCATCTGGCAAGCACTAGTAGGCGTGTACCCGGTGACCGGTTCCCGGGAACCAGGTAACATCTACCATATAGGAGAAGAAGATGCAGAGGGCGTATCCTACGATCATGCCGATGACGAGCGGCTGTGCTTTGCGATAGTATTGAACCCCACCAAGGCGCAAGAGTAGCTCCTTACTCAACCAAGCCAGGAAGACCGAAAATGCCATGGTGGGCATGCCCTCCGTCATTGCCACGGCAAAACCTATGGGATGGAGCGGCCACCAGGGAAACCGGTAGTGCGCGAAAATCAAGACCCCGTTGAGCAGTGCGCCAATACCCAGGAACGTGAACTCAAACCCAGTAAAGAGCAACGAATTGTTCAACCATCCCACGAGTCCGTTATATCCGCCCTGGGCACCGCCCATGAAACCCGGGGCGACTATCTGCTGGGCGCCGACGGAGTAATACCCCACATACATGGTATAGATTACTGCAACCATGATGCTGATTCCAAGCGTGGCCGTGATGTAGCCGAATATGCCCCGATTGGCGCCGCCCATGCGGTCCGCCACTTTGCTGATGTGGGCCATGGAGCACATGCCCAGCGTCCGCCAGTTATGGGAGAAGGCATTGGACATGGCCACGCTGGTGAGTCCCTCCGGAGAAATGTGATTCGTGCCGATAATGGACACCGTGAATTTCTGCGCATTGTAGGGCAGGTCCACGAAAATCAGTCCGGCTTCGGCGACCACCCGTGTAATACCGAGAAACATCAACAAGAGAGAGCCCATCAGAAAGGCGATGATCCACACCGGCATGCCCGCGGCATTCCACCAGGCGAAGATGTAGAGTAAACCCACAAAGAAGCAGGTGACCGCCGTGCGGTAGCTCATGAACTCATTGGAGTCGTCCACGTGCGGCGCCCTGCCGAAGGCTTTCAGGAAGACATCCTTCAGGTGACCCCGGGCAATCCAGATGCTGAAGAGTACGAATACGAGGAAGCCGCCCATATGCTGGGACCGTACGACTTCGATGGCCCTTGGTATGCCCATACGGTTCATAATGCCGACTTGAAATGTCTGTATCAGAAAAAACACCCATGCGCTGAGCAATACGTTGGTTTTGGTGAAGAAGGCAATCCCTGCCGTCAAAAAGTTAAACGTGATGGGTACCTGGGGATAGGAACGCATCAGGACCAGATTGTTTTTGTACAATTCGAGAATGGTCAGTCTGGGGAGGATGTCGAAGAAACTGATGGTATTCCAAGTCAACACGATCACTGAGAACCCGAAACCATACCAGAACAGTCGCTGGCGGGCAACTGCGGGAAGCGGGTGTGATTCGTCCTCCTTCTCGATCAAAGCGAGGGGGATCTGCGCCAGGGGAAATGTTAGCCGTTCGTGTTCGACCCATTGTTTACGAAGCATGACGATAGTGGCTGCGCCTACAAGGAAGACTGCGATATAGAAGCTGATCCACCACGCCAGAGGCACCACCCAATCCCGCCAGGGGAGCGGCTGGTTCGATGGAAGTCCCTCATAGAACCAGGCCGCCGCATTCGTATCGGAGACGACCAGCCAATTGGGGAGATACTGGAAGAATGACTCAATCCATCGGTTCTCGGGTGACGCATAATAATAGGGGCCGGTCATGGCGCCTATCCAGTAGGAACTGAAAGCCCACCCGGGGATAGCGGAAGCGGTGTACACCAGGAAGAAGACGATCATCAACTCCTGGGCGGAAAAAACGTGGCGGGGCGATAATGCGCCGATCAGAGGGTTCAATATTAGCACCATGGCCACAAAAAGAAACAACGCGCCAACGGGAATGTGACTGATGATAAGGAGAGAAGACTGGGCGCTGTAGGAGGAGTGGATGGCCCAGATGACGAGGATGACCGACAGAAGCAGACCCATTGCCACGGCACGCAGCGTCAATCCTGATCGCAAGGTTGGGCGTTTT
>JABIQT010000721.1 GCA_018667995.1 Candidatus Latescibacterota bacterium | reverse complement strand
CTGACCATATAGGAGTTAAATCTCAAAGTCCGGAGAATAGTATGCCGGCCCAGTTGCATCATTTTGAGGCCACACGATAACATCCCCGGCTGTCCATCGCTTGAGAAGCTATCCCTTTGACCATATTTCCTTCGGACGCTGCCGGTCCGGCCATTCGAACATCAGTAACTTGAGACATCTGGAGTAGGCAATGCGGCGACTAACAGACAAGAATCTCGAAGAACTGGATCTGAACGGATTCACCATCGTACCGGATTTTATATCTGGTGATTTGCTGACCACACTGCAAGCAGCCCAGCGCCGTGTCTTGCCCCCTTGGGAGGAAATCAGGACAAATCCTCCTCAGGATCAGAGCGGCAATAGTTACGTTCCCTGCTTTCCCCACGAAGAAATGGATCTCTACAAGGCCACCATGGATGAAGAGAGTATAGCTTTTGCTCGCAAGTGGCTTAAGACGCACGAGATCCATATGCGCGTCGGATGTATGATTGCCAGGTATCCTGGACACACCGGTGGCGGCACAGAATTTGACGATACCGGACTACATATAGATAACGGCAATAATTCGCTACTGCCGATCTCCGAAACATATCGTGAATTTGGACAGATGGTGTTTTGGGTACACCTTGAAGATGTGGACATGGACCAGGCACCACTGCGACTCATACCCCGCAAACATGGTAGAGACATGACGAAATGTGTGCCATTGGTATGCAAAGCTGGTACGCTCTGTATCTTCACCAACTTCACGTATCATAGTGCCAGCGCGTACACGCGGGCAGACGGGCAGCGATATACGTGGGCATATAGTTTTGGCCGGGCCGATCATTATTGGGAGGGTTTCAAACACTACACACACCTGGGAAAGAGCACCCCGATATTCCAGGAGTTCATAGGTGGATTGTCAGCCGCTCAGCGTGAAATATGGCGTTTCCCGCCTCCGGGACACCACTATTACACGGCCCAGACACTATCGCTGCTCGAGGAGCAGTATCCCGGTTGGGACTCAGAGGAGTATCTGACACATATGAGTGCAGAACTATAGCATTGGCTAGGAGAACTGCTATCGCAGGCGTCTTCCCAGTTGAAGCATGTTGATAGGCAGAGGGCAGTGCGAAAAGCAAGCGTGCCATAGTCCAGCGGTACTTCGCAGCCTGACCTTTATTATCTCAGAATTTCAGCTGTAGCTATACCCGGTGGCCTCATTGAGACGCAAGGCGGCACCTGGGAGATCTCTACAGAACAGAGCTGCCTTCGGTAACCGATCACAGATATTCACATGGAAAATAACAGCATGCATATCATCTCAGAACAAGGCAGCGAACGTGCGACCAGCGATAGTGGTAAGATAATCTCCTTCCAAGACAGAACCCATGTTTCTTGGCAGGATGTCAGCCGGGAGGGATACTTCAACCGTGTGCGCACGCTTGACCACACTACTGGACAGTGGAGCGAACCCGTGACGCTCAATACGGGAGTTGACAACCATGCAAGGTCTGTTCTGGCCATGGATCCTGATGGATTTCTGCACGCCATACTTGGCGGTCACGCAACAAATGTCCAATGGTGCAGAAGTGTGAGACCTAATGACAGCTCGGAGTGGACCACACCACGCCCCGTAGGGGTGGGAACCTACCCGGTCTTTCTAAGCGGTCCCGATGGAACCCTGTATCTGGCCATGCGCGGACAGGGAGCTGAACGTAGCGACCGGGGCGTTGATCTGTTTCGGCTCGATCCCGGTGGGGAGTGGTCGGCTCCCTATCGCATCGTCCAGCTTGCGGACGAGTACGGTGAGGCCTATGCGGCCTTCCATCTGCAAATGGATGTGGCACCGAACGGTGAGCTGCATGCCATCATAGATTTCTTTGAAGGTGAGAACGAGGTCAGCCGGGGAGTGCATCAAGCCACGTGTTACACGTTCAGTGATGATAGGGGCTTCACGTGGAAACGCGCCGACGGAACACCAGTGCCACCTCGCGCCCGACCGGAAGATCTTGATATACTGTCCCGTAATACGAATCCACGCCAGGAAAAGCTGCCGCAACCAGATATCAGGAATGGAGGACTCGTCGTCGACTCCAGCGGTTCGCCCTTTGCCTTTTACTTTGACCACAGCGTGGCATCGGGTCATTGCGTGATGGTGAGCCGGGGGGAAAATGGAAGCCTGCACAAAACCCCCGTCAATCATTACTGGGAATCGCACTACCCCCATATGCGGGCAGTGGACTGCAAGACATCCATTCGCGAAGACGACATGATTTGCGCACTGGTGACGCTGACACCGTTTAATCACGAGTGGATTGACGGAAAACCTAGCCGGGCCATGCGCATGCGGGAGCGAGACGACGAATGCGTGATCTGGTTGCTGTCGGGAGATGGGGGCAACACCTTCGAGGTGACCCCCTTTCTTGAGGCAGGCGGCAGCTGCAATGTTCCGAGCGTGGAACAGCCACGGGGCGCCAACTCAATACCTTCCAATCGATTTCCTGCCGTTGCCTACTTTGACGGAAGTCGAGAATACCCCGGTGGCGGCGACTACTACGACGAGAGCCGTACCGTGGCTGAAACATTGGCTGCTGGGGGGTTTCGTGCAAACAATGTGATTTTAAAAGGACTGTAGTAGGCCACGCCATTGCGGATATGATTGTGGCATCCTGATATTCCGAACGGGATGATACCTCAAGCAGCAGCCTGTTTGTCGCGCGAAGGCACGCTTCGAGGACGACGAACTTACAACCACTTCCAGTTCAGACCATAGGCGAATCCTAGTGTCAGAATCGACCGAAAGGCCACTCCATTGGTGGCCACGCCACCAATCTGATTGACGCGATACAGGAAGTTATTCTGCCTCACATTGAGACGCAGATCGCCGAGAAGTGGCAGACTGATGGTATTGTAGTTCTCCACGGAAATCACCCTCCTGTTAGTCACACCAAAGAAGCTCCGAACCCGGGACTGTAAATCCACCTTCGAAGGTAGGGCCCTGCGCCATTCCATGGTTAGCTCACCACCCAGATCCGTCTTATTCGCCACAAAATCACGTTGACTTCTTCCCGCCACACGAGCTATGAGATTCTGAGACAGCTGGTATTCAAAACCAACCGTGCTGACCTGTTGCACAGGGCGTTGACTGGCACCGTTGGTAAAGGCTGTATTTAGACCCATTGAGACGAATGGATCGCCCCGATTTCCCGATGTCCGATACCGGTATCGCGCCTCTAGTTCGACCTGGTCCTTGGAGGGCGTAAGATCGTCGAATGATCTTCCGATTTGACTGAACTCCATACGTTGTTGATATCGCATCAAATGCGGCCCGCTCTGCCGCTCCAGAAAGTATCGCAAGGCACCGCTCCAGGCCACGGTCGTGGCTCCACTCAAGAACGGTACCTGCTCGTTTTGGGAGCGAAGCTCCTCGGTGGTCCGGTCCACATAGTTACGCTCAAAGGCCCCTTCCAACTGTAGGCCCGAGTGCCAGACTCCTCTGCGACGTATCCGATCCAATCCATGGGCGTCCAGGCGACCTCGCTCCAACAAAGTCTCCTGAAGCAACGTCCTCAGCGGTTTGCCCAATTCCATTTGAACTGGGCTGTCTACAAACTGGGTATACCCGTCCCCACCGTTCGCAAGGAAATCAGTGATTGAGACCAGGTAATCCTCTGATTCAATGAGCTGTCGTCCTTCAACTCGCATAGTGGTGGCATCCAAACCGGAAAAAGCCAGTCGGGCACTATTTCTGGTAGATCGACTACTCTGAGCCGCGATGGAGCGTAGCTGAGAACCGCTTAAATTGATAAGCTGTATGGTATTGGGGAAGCGAATGAATCGACTGATATCCCGACGTATCAGAGCTTGATCCGTCGCAAGTGGTTGTATGACACCAAAATTGAGGATTCCGACCTCCGCATCGGTGTAATCACGTATCATGTCGGCTACCATGTGCGTCTGGTCGTAATGAGTTCCTCCCGCAATGGTCCCGAGTGTATCACCTGCAGCGGTCACATAACGCTCTACGGCATTTTCCACCACGGTGGCCACCTGCCTATGGTCCCGAACAGTCTTGTCAATGGTTCGAAGCGCAGCGGAAGAACGCAGGTGTTTGTAGCTGCCATCTGCGCGCCGGACAAGACGGGCGGTGACTTCCCCGAGTAAGGAACCCGCACCGGGGGTAGTTACGATCTGCGTACCGTTCACCAGACGAATCAACCCCGGCAACATTTCCGCTCTACCGACATTTCGGTAGCCACCGGCAATTACCAGGTGAACGCCCTTAGCCTGCCTGGCCAGGTTGAGTGTCTCATCCTCCTGCATGTTGGTGAGAACAATGATATAATCCGCCCCTGCCACCTCGAGCCTGCTGATCTCCTCCGTGGCCGCCCTGATCGGTTCCAGGATATCGATGCCGCCAAAGTTCCTGGGATTCGTGAGGGTTACGATCGCAGGCGAGAGAAGACCAATAATCCCAACTTGTGCCCCTTCGACGTCAATAAGCAGGGACTTGGTGAACAGATCACCCCCATCGCTGTATGAGAGATTAGTCCCCAAGAAAGGTATTCGGGATCGGACATTGTGCCGCCTAAGCACGTCGATGCCATAGTCAAATTCGTGATTAGACGGCAACATCGCCGTATACCCCGCAAACTGCATGGCATCGATCATGGACGCACCTTGATCCCAGGTCGAAAGTGGTGCGGGACCAAGCGCGTTCCCGGCATCGAAGGCAAGTACAGGGCCGTTAGCTCGGGCATGCTCCATTATCTGAGCGCGCGGGGCCATACCGCCCGTGAATCCAGCGCGAGACCTTTGTCGATCCAACACGCCATTGACGTCATTGCTGTGAAAAATGGTAAGGGTTAGAGTGTCTTGAAACGATGATGCGGGTATGGACTGGGCAATGGCTTCTGTAGGAGTGAGGAAGCAGGAGACAACTTCTAGAGCAAGAAAACCTATGAAGAATACCATAGGACTTTCAAACCACAGTCTGAGTGGGCGGGACCAGGCGTTGGGCTGCGAAGGGATAGTGGAAGGCACAGAAGAAACTGAAGGTTCCGGAGTGTATGGTGCGCCGAATTACGAGTTAAGCCCATGAGAAAGACGGCCGAAATATAGCCAATCGGAATGACCTGTCAATAGTAATACAAACAGGATAATTCTGGCATGTTGTTCAGCCAAAATGGCAAGGTTTCAGACCATTGTGACAAGACATTAAAATCTGACATCGGTACACATTACGCATAGAATCACAACTTGTTGTCAACAAAGAGTATACAAAGTTTTACTCTGTTGGCACGCTGCTTGTATATGTATTGCAGTGAAGGCAATTACTGATGACCGGCGCGCAAGATGCCAACCAGCATCAGCTCAGACCGGAACATCAAATTACCGCCCGCTGCGATGCGGGCAGAGCGAAGTGAGAGGAGAATTAAGATGACACACCTGACCACGCGCCCATTCAATTCACTACAGCATGATCTAAACCGAATTTTCGACAATATGCTGGGCGAATTCCAGACGGGCACACGCACAGAATCCTGGGCTCCCATGGTCGATGTTGCGGAAACGCCCGATGCCTTTATCATCAAGGCGGAGCTACCCGGAGTGACGGCCGAAGACGTCAAGATTAATATGCAGAACAACGTCCTCACGTTGTACGGCCATAAGAACCACGAAGAGAAGCAGGAAGATAAGAACTACTACCGAGTCGAACGGTCTTACGGCGCATTCGAAAGATCGTTTAACTTCCCGTCAGTTGTGGACTCGGAGCGAATAACAGCCGATTACAAAGACGGTATACTGACGATCACCTTGCTAAAGGCCGAGGAAGCCAAACCCAGGGAGATCGAGATCAAAGCCGGATAGGTTGCCAACCTAACCGATAGAATAAAGAAGCCCGCCAAGTTAGTAATTGGCGGGCTTCTTTTACTTTGGTTCAATTACCTTGAGATCCTTCGATCCTCTACAGGAACATCACGGAATGCGAAGGTATTCGGCTCCCTCCCGTCTCGGATATTGGTTCCCAGGACTTTGAAGATGGGAGGAAATCATTCGAGCGGTAGTCTGAATTCCCTATTCGAACCTTAAACTCTACTCAATCT
>JABIQT010000313.1 GCA_018667995.1 Candidatus Latescibacterota bacterium | reverse complement strand
TCAATATCTGTCTATCCACATTGTCAATCATACTCATTCCCCCCATTGACAGAGAACTATAGGCTATCCATGGTCAGATTGCAAGACATATATTCTGTTATTGGGCAATTAATATGAACTATTGACAAACATAAGCAGGTTCTGATAAAAAGTGGTGCCACACCACCTATGAAACATGTACAACTGGATTTTGCGCTGAGAATCCTTGAAGTAAGTGACTGAAAGTGGGGCCACCGGAACGATCAATTTGAACCGTATTTGTGACAGAGTACTCCTTATCGGGCGAGCAAAAAGAATGCCGCCCTCAACGAGAGGACGGCATTCTGAAAACAGTCTATTTACTATTCAACAAGCAGGTATTGCATCTACTCCCTCATCCTGAGTGCCTTTCCGGAACAGGGATATAGGTCACTGGTGGAGTGTGTTTCTTGAAGAGTTTCCGCGTGGCGGGATCAAGTTTGCGGAATACCTGCGGCGTGAGAGCAATACCACGGGAGGATAGGAGGGAGGCCGTGTTGACCGTCAACCCCATCAGGTCGAGGCGTTTGTCGCTGCGTGTACCGAGACGGGCACACTGTACTGATCCAAAGTGAGCCTTGATGATCGCTTCACACGGGACACCATGACTCTTGAGCCACCTGTCTCCGGTATCCTTCAGGGCCTTTAGCGCAACAACACCCTCATTCACATCTGTATCGGGAAATGCCAGAAGCCCGGCGTCTCCGATGAATTTAACGACAGAGCCACCGGCTACTTCCACAATGTCTCCGACCAGTTCATAATAGCCGTCCAGCATCTCAGTTATCTCAAGATCAGAATGATTCTGACAATAATGATGAAATCGTGTCAAATCAAAAAAAGCCACGAGAAGCTCCCGCTCCTGTGGCCCTTCAATAGCATCCAGGAATCTCATTGCCTCACTCCTTATCAGTGTGTGTAATATAATGACGACCCATACGTTCGTCAGAGGTGTTACATTGGAGGCGTCGCCGGCCCGTTCGTCCGGCAGTTTGATGTTCTGAGGGTTTCTATGTCACCTCGCTTTCTGGATGGAATCTGAACTAGGACGTCTGACTCAGGTCAGATGTCCTTGGATAGCGTTCGTTGAACGAAGCCGACTACTTTCACAATACGCTTCCTGACAAAATGTCTGACGCCGAAGCTCGGTGCCACCTATCTGGGCGCCCTCTCCAAGCGTCTTGATTCTCGAAGCCTATACATCTACAATAGCAAGGATCGTCAAAGGAATCAACCGATTAACATTGGATTACCGCAGAAATATCAAATGGCCAGTCGGCAATATGATATCAGAACGAGCAAATATGATGATTACTCGGCGAGGGCCGCCGTCGCCCTTTTCGCGGAATCTGATTGCGTGTCAGATTTCAACATGCGACGCAAATTGTGTCTCGCCTGAGGATCGCCCTGGCGCGCCCGATCAAGCGCTTCCTCGAATGCTTGAACACCCCATTTTTCGATCCAGGCCAGGGTCTCGAGTTCGAGGTCCTTCCAATAATACTGTAGTTCTGTGCTCTCCCAGTTCTTGTATATTTCTTCCCAGGTGATGGCAGCCTCACCACCTATGTGTGGCTCAAGCATATGTCCGGCGATGGCGAATTCCGCCGATTGGTATCGGTTGTCCAACGATACCCGCAACCTATCTTCCGTTACATTGGGAAGTGCCTGGTGCACGGTCAGACTGTGGAAGATAAGGGAATCGCCAATTTCATAGTCCGTGGTCAACCAGTCCCTGGGCAACTCCTCCTCATCAATAGCCAGTGCTCCTGCACCCAGCGAAAAATGATGGGCATGGACCGCGTTGATCTTGTGAGATCCCGGTAAGAGAGCAAGTCCGCCCAATTCTCTGGGGCAGTCGCCCACGGGCGCCCAACACGTATAGGTATCGTATACCCCTTGAAAATGCACATAGTCCTGATGTATTGGTGTGGTGTGCTCCGTGTATTTTGGAAACCAGAGACGGGCGATTTTTTGAGGATGCGGTAGCACGGAGCCGGCCACCACATTCTCCATTACATCCAAGACCTCAGGCCAGTGGCCAGATCTGTGGAAGGACTCCAGTTTGTATATTTCATGATAAACTTCCAGGTACTCAGGATCACCCTCAGTACACTGCCTGGACACGTCTGCAACACCTTCCATCAATTCTGTGCTCTCGATCAGCCAGCCGCCGGCACGGCAGACTTGGAGAATCTCCTGACGCAGTGCTAGCAGCTTTCCCGGATCCAGTAGGCCCTTTATGAACAGGTATCCGTCTTCGTCCATTCTCCGCCGAAGTTCCTGGCCATCTCCCAGCGCGTCATTCGAAACACTGAATTCGCCATAGTATGTACTCATTACTCGAGCCTCTGATGTGGGTATCTACAAGTACGCCATGTATCATCGGTGTTTCGCGTCATCGGCAATCGG